>JBBJOB010000074.1:0-8761 GCA_037721455.1 Solirubrobacteraceae bacterium
GCCTGGCTGGCCTTCGAGATCGTGAACATCGCCTGGCCGCGGCTGCCCGAGGCGCCGTGGTACGTCGAGTGGGGCGCGGTGCTGATGGTCGCCGTCGTGGCGCTGGCCGGGCTGGCGCTGCGCGGGGGGCAGGCACTCAGCGGCCAGCTGCCGCTGGCTCGGCCGCCCCTGGCCACCGACGCCACGCTGCGGCGGGTGCCGGTCGCCAACGCCGTGCTCTCCCGCCCTGCCCCGACGGCCACCACCACCGCCCTGGTCCGGGATCGCGCATGATGGCCGCCGCCGCGCCGGCCCACCGCCTCCCCGGCGGCGCCACCTGGTCGCATCGGTTGCACCGGGGCGAGGCGCTGGAGCTCGAGGACCTGGAGGGCGGCGCCAACGCCGCCCTCCTGCTGGTCAACCCGCACGAGCCCACCGAGCGCCTCAACGTCCCCGACACGCTCAAGGCCCAGCACGTCGCGCGCATCACCGCCGGCGTGGCCCTGTTCTCGGACATGGGGCGCGTCATGGCCTCGGTCATCGAGGACACCTGTGGCTGGCACGACCCGCTGGCCGGCCACGCCCGCACGGCCGAGCTCGAGGCCGTCCACGGGCCCTCGAGCTTCGCGGCCCACGGCAACGACGCTCGCCGCGGCGCGCGCGAGGAGCTGCTGCTGGAGCTGGCCAAGCACGGCATGGGAGCGCGCGACCTGGTGGCCACGGTCAACCTGTTCGCCAAGGTCACAGTGGACGGCGAAGGCCGCCTGGTCTTCCACCCCGGCGCGTCGCCGCCGGGCGGGCGCGTCGTGCTGCGCGCCGACATGGACGTCCTCGTGCTGCTCAACACGTGCCCGCACCCGCTGACCCCCGGGCCGTGGGCGCCCCGCCCCGTGGGCCTGGCCGTGCGTGATGTCGGCGTTGCCGGGGCCGACGACCCGGTGCGCCTGGCCTGCCCCGAGAACGAGCGTGGCTTCGCCGCCACCTACCGCCACGCCGCGTAGTCATGCCCGAGACCGCCACCGCCCCGCCCGCCCTCGATCCGGCCGACGCCGCCATGGATCGCACGATCCAGCCGGGCGACGGCTGGATCGGCGAGGTGCCCTCCGGCGGGCACCTGCGCATCGTCGACCGGCACGGCAACCAGGCGGTGGACACCCTGCTCTACGACGCCCACGACCACGCGCACCGCTACAGCGCGCAGGACACCATCCGCGGCCAGGGCGCGATCTACCTCACGACGGGCTCGCGCCTGCTCACCGGGACGGGTGCCTCGCTGGCCACCATCGTGGCCGACACGTGCGGGCGCCACGACACGCTGGGCGGCGCGTGCTCGCAGGAGAGCAACGTGGCCCGCTACGGCGAGCACACACGCCACATGCACGCCTGCCGCCAGACCTTCCTGGCCCAGGCGCTGGCCTGGGGCCACGGGCTGGGCAAGCGCGACCTCACCCACAACATCAACTTCTTCATGAACGTCCCCGTCACGCCCGACGGCGGGCTGACCTTCGAGGACGGGCTGTCGGCCCCCGGCCGCCACGTCGAGCTGCGCGCCGACCGCGACGTGCTGGTGCTCATCAGCAACTGCCCGCAGCTCAACAACCCTTGCAACGCCTACGACCCGACGCCCGTGCGGCTGCTCATGTGGGAGGCGGGCCGGTGAGCCTCGAGGTCGTCAAGCCGGGCCCGATGACCACCGTGCAGGAGTGGCCGGGGCGCCTCGGGCTGTGGCCGGTCGGCGTGCCCCCGTCGGGGCCGATGGACGACCGCTCCTTCCGCCTTGCCAACCGGACGGTCGGCAACCCGGAGGGCGCCGCCGCGCTCGAGGTGACCGTTGGGGGCCTGCACGTCCGCTTCGACGCGCCGGCGACGATCGCCCTGGGCGGCGCCGAGTGCAGAGCGCGGCTGGACGGCAACGATGTGGCCCTGTGGGAGCCGCTGGCCGTGGCGGCCGGCCAGGAGCTCAAGCTGGGCTGGGCGAAGGGCACGGGCCTGCGCACGTACCTCGCGGTGGCGGGGGGGATCGACTGCGATGCGGTGCTGGGCAGCCGGGCGACGTTCCCGTTGGGGCGTTTCGGCGGGCACGAGGGCCGGGCGCTGCAGCGCGGCGACCGGCTGGTCGCGGCAGGTCCGCCGGCGGGCCGGCCCATGGCGATCGAACCCTCCGAGCGCCCCGCGCTGGTGCACGAGTGGACGGTCGGTGTGCTCACGGGACCGCACGGGGCCCCTGAGTTCTTCACCCCCGAGGACCTCGAGACGCTGTTCTCCCACGCCTGGGAGGTGGGCGCCCAGTCAGACCGCACCGGCGTGCGCCTGGCCGGCCCGGCGCCACGCTGGGCGCGAACCGACGGCGGCGACGCGGGCCTGCACCCCTCCAACCTGCACGACAACGCCTACGTCGTCGGCTCGCTCATCCTCACGGGCGACACGCCGGTGTTCGTCGGGCCCGACGGCCCGAGCCTGGGCGGCTTCGTGTCGCCGTGCGTGGTCGCGCGGGAGGAGCGCTGGAAGCTCGGCCAGCTGCGCGCCGGTGACCGTGTCCGCCTTGCGCCGGTGGACGACGTCGCGCAGGAGGCTCCCGCGCGGCACACGCCCGTGGCCGCCCGCCGCGAGGCTCCCGACGGCGCCCTGACCCCGGCCTCGGACTCCGGCTCGGGGCGGACCGGGGCCCAGCGGGGACCCGGAGGCGCCCCGGCCCCCGCCCCCCCGGTCACCGTGGACGACGACGTCCTGGTGCGCCGTTGCGGCGACGGCGCCCTGCTGGTGGAGTTCGGACCGTGCACGCTGGACATGCGGCTGCGCCTACGTGCGCACGCGCTGCAGCGGCGTGTCGAGGAGGCGGCGCTCCCCGGCGTAGGAGACCTCACGCCGGGCATCCGCTCCCTGCAGGTGCAGTTCGATCCCGCGCAGGTGGCGGGTGGCGACCTCGTGGCGGCGCTGCTCGAGCTGCAGCGCGGCCTGGAGTCGGTCGACGACCTGGAGATCCCCGGGCGGATCGTGCACCTGCCGCTGAGCTGGGACGACCCTGCCGCCCGCGAGGCGGTCGAGCGCTACATGCGCAGCGTGCGCCCCGACGCGCCGTGGTGCCCGGACAACATCGAGTTCATCCGGCGCATCAACGGGCTGGCCGAGGTCGACGACGTGCGCCGGATCGTCCTCGACGCGAGCTACCTGGTCATGGGCCTGGGCGACGTGTACCTCGGCGCGCCCGTCGCCGTGCCGCTGGACCCCCGCCACCGCCTGGTGACCACGAAGTACGACCCCGCCCGCATGTGGACGCCGGAGAACGCCGTGGGCATCGGCGGGGCCTACCTGTGCGTCTACGGCATGGAGGGCCCCGGCGGCTACCAGCTCGTGGGCCGCACCCTACAGGTGTGGAACCCACGCGAGATCCCCTCGGGGACGCCGTGGCTGCTGCGCCCGTTCGACCAGCTTCGCTTCCACCCGGTCAGCACCGAGGAGCTGGACCGCCTGCGCGCCGGGCTGCTGGCCGGCGAGGTGGGACTGCACACCGAGCCCACGACCTTCCGCCTGGGCGAGCAGGAGGCCTTCGCCCATGACCACCGCGAGTCGATCGCGGCGTTCCGGGCGGGCCGGCGGGCGGCCTTCGCGACGGAGCGCTCGGCCTGGCAGGCGCTGGCGGCGTGAGCGCGGGGATGCTGGAGCTCACCGGCCTGCGCGACGGGGTGCTCGCGTTGGTGGCCGCCCACCGGGAGGGCCGGCGGACCGTGGCCGACACCGTCGAGGCGGTGCTCGCGGCCCTGGACGGCGCGCGCGACCCGGCGGTGTGGATCCATCGCGAGCCGGCGGAGGCGCTGCGCGCCCGCGCGGAGCAGCTCGCGGGCGGACCGGCCGACCTGCCGCTGCTGGGCGTCCCCTTCGCGGTCAAGGACAACATCGACGTCGCGGGGCTGCCCACGACCGCCGGCTGCCCGGACTACGCCTACGTGGCCGAGGCGACCGCCCCGGTGGTCACGCGCCTGCTGAGGGCAGGCGCGATCCTGGTGGGCAAGACCAACCTGGACCAGTTCGCGACGGGCCTGGTCGGTACCCGCACGCCCTACGGCGCGTGCGCGAGCGTCTTCGACCCGCAGCGGATCTCGGGGGGGTCGAGCTCGGGCTCGGCGGTGGCCGTGGCCGCCGGCCTCGTCGCCTTCGCCCTGGGGACCGACACGGCCGGCTCGGGCCGCGTGCCCGCCGCCTTCAACGAGCTGGTCGGCCTCAAGCCCACCCGCGGGCTGCTGAGCACCGCGGGTGTCGTGCCCGCGTGCCGATCGCTGGACTGCGTGTCGATCCTCGCCCGCGACAGCGCCGACGCAGCGGCGGTGCTGGCTGTCGCCTCCGGCTACGACCCGGGCGATCCCTACTCGCGCCGCGCCCCCGCCCCCTCTCCGCCGGCCGGACCCTCGGGGCCGCCGGCCCCCTCCGCGCATGGCGCCCTCTCCGCGCCGGCCGCACCCTCTGGGCCGCCGGCCGCCTCCGCGCATCGCGCACCCTCCCCACCAGCCCGTCGCGCGCCCGTGCTCGGCGTGCCCGCCGCCGGCGGCCTGCGCTTCTTCGGCGACGGCGCGGCGCAGCGCGCGTGGGAGCGCGCCGCTGTCCGCGTCGAGGCCCTGGCCGACCGGATCGTGGAGGTCGACCTCGCACCCTTCGACGAGGCCGCGGCGCTGCTCTACGGGGGGCCGTGGGTGGCCGAGCGCCACGCCGCCGTCGGGGCCTTCCTCGAGCGCGAGGACGTGACCGCCGACCCCACGGTGCGCACGGTCATCCTCGCCGGCGCGGGCTTCACCGCATCACAGGCCTTCGCGGCACAGCACCGCCTCGCCGCGCTGCGCCGCCACGCCGAGGAGGTCTTCGCGGGCATCGACGTCCTGGTGACGCCCACCGCGCCCACCTTCCCCACGCACGCCGAGGTCGCCGCCGAGCCGGTTGCTGCCAACGCCCGCCTGGGCACCTACACCAACTTCGTCAACCTGCTCGACCTCGCGGCGATCGCCGTGCCCGCCGGCCGCCGCGACGACGGTCTGCCCTTCGGGGTGACGCTCGTCGGGCCCGCGTTCGCCGACGCAGCGCTGCTGAACCTCGCCGCGGCCTGGGAGGGCCTCCCGCCGACCGACACCGCGGTCGGCCCGTCGCCCGGCGAGCTCGACCTAGCCGTCGCGGGGGCGCACCTCTCGGGGCTGCAGCGCAACGGCGAGCTGGTCGAGCTCGGCGCCCGCCTGGTGCGCGCGACGCGCACGGCGCCGCACTACCGCCTCTTCGACCTGGCCGACGGCACCGGGCGGCCCGGCCTCGTGCGCGCCAGGGACGGCGAGGGCGGGGCAGCCGTCGAGGTCGAGGTCTGGCGCCTCGGCCACGCCGCGGCGGGCGCGTTCCTCGCCGGCGTCGCGGCGCCGCTGGCCATCGGCTCGATCGAGCTGGAGGACGGCAACGCCACCCACGGCTTCCTCTGCGAGGCCCACGCGGTCGCCGGAGCGCCCGAGGCGACCGCCCACGGCGGCTGGCGCGCCTACCGGGCGGCCTCGTGATCGACCCCGCCCGGACGGCGCTGCTGGTCATCGACGCCCAGATCGACTTCCTGGCCATGGTCGAGGACGGGTCGCACGACACCTGTGGCGCCCAGAAGGCCCTCGCCGGAATGCTGCGCCTCGTCGAGGCGGCACAGCGGGCCGGCGCCCCCATCGTCCTCACCCAGGAGGCCCACCGGGCGTCGGGGGTCGACTTCGGGCGCGAGCTGGACGGCGACGAGCCCGTCCACTGCCTCGAGGGCGCGCCGGGCACCGAGCTCGTCCCCGCTCTGCGCGACCTGGCCGGCGCCCATGTCGTGCGCAAGCGCCGCTACAGCGCGTTCTTCGCCACCGACCTCGCGCTGCTGCTCGGGGGCCTGGGCGTGGACACCGTGGTCGCCTGTGGCTTCCTCACGGACGTCTGCGTCCACTACACGTGCGTCGACGCCCATCAGCACGATCTCCACGTACTCGTCGCGCGTGACGCCTGCGCGGGCTCGTCGGCGCCCGCCTCCCGAGCGGCCCTCGCCGCCGTCGACTACCTGCAGCGCGGCGCGGTCACGACCGTCGACCGGCTGGCCGAGGCCTACGCCGTGGCCGCGGCGGCCTGATCGACGCGGATCTGCTTGGGCAGCATGAAGCGCACGTCCTCGCGGACGACCTCGTACTCCTCGACGTCGGTCACGCCGCGGTCGCGGAAGAACTGCACGAGGCGGCTGACCAGCTCCTCCGGGGCGCTGGCGCCCGAGGAGATGCCCACGACGCGCTTGCCCTCCAGCCAGGGCTCCTCGATCTGGTCCTCGCGGTCGATGAGGTGCGCCTCGGCGCCGTGGTCGCGGGCCACCTCCACCAGGCGGTTGGAGTTGGAGGAGTTGCGCGAGCCGATGACCAGCACGAGGTCGCACTCGGGAGCCATCTGCTTGACGGCGGCCTGGCGGTTGGTCGTGGCGTAGCAGATGTCGTCGGTGCGCGGCCCGGTGATGTTGGGGAACTTCTCGCGCAGGCGGGCGATGATCGCAGTGGTCTCGTCGACCGAGAGGGTGGTCTGCGAGATGTAGGCCACCCTGTCGGGGTCCTCGACCTCGAGATGTTCGACGTCGGCTTCGGTCTCCACGAGCACGATGGCGTCGGGGGCCTCGCCCATCGTGCCCTCGACCTCCTCGTGACCCGAGTGGCCGATGAGCACGATCGTGTAGCCCTCGGCGGCGAACTTGACCGCCTCGCGGTGCACCTTGGTCACCAGGGGGCAGGTCGCGTCGATGGTCTGGAGCCCCCGCTGCTCCGCGTCGGCCTGAACGGACGGGGAGACCCCGTGGGCGGAGAAGACGGTCACCGCGCCCTCCGGGATCGTGTCCTCGAGCTCATCCACGAAGATCGCCCCACGTCCGCGCAGAACCTCGACCACGTGCTTGTTGTGGACGATCTCCTTGCGCACGTACACGGGCGCCCCGTAGAGCTCCAGCGCGCGCTCGACGGTCTGCACGGCGCGGTCGACGCCGGCGCAGTAGCCGCGGGGCGCCGCGAGCCACAGCTTCTCGACGGTGAAGGCCATAGGGCGAGTGTAGGGATCGCCTGGAGGGCCGCCGGGACGGCGGTAGGACGGCTGGTACGATGACCGCATGGCGGTCGTCAAGCGATCCATCTCGTTCGATCCCGAGGTGCTCGCGAAGGCCGAGGCCGCCGCTCGCACGAACGGCTACCAAGGGAACCTGAGCGCCCTGGTAAACGATGCTGTCGCCCATGAGATGCGGCTGCGCGGCCTGGCTGGAGCGCTTGCCGAGTGGGAGGCAGAGTTCGGGCCCATCACGGACGAAGAGCGCGCCCAGGCCGACCGCGAGCTGGATGACCCTCGATAGCGGCGCGCTGATCGCCTACGAGCGAGGCGAGCGCCGCGCCGGCGCGCTGATCGACGCAGAACGCCGCCGCCGGCGTGCCGTGACCGTCCCCACGGCAGTGCTTACAGAGGTCTGGCGCGGAGGCTCACGACAGCACCGCCTCCAGCGCCTGCTTGCCGACTGCGTGATCGCGCCGCTCGACGAGCCGCTCGCCCGTGCCGCCGGCGAGCTCCTCGGCCGGACCGGCACCGACGACCCCGTCGACGCCATCGTGGCCCAGAGCGCCGCGCGCCGCGGCGACGTCGTCCTGACGTCGGACCCCGACGACCTCCAGCGCCTGGCCGACGACCTCGGCACCATCCGCGTGCGCGGCGTCTGAGCCCGTCTGCCACGCCGGCGCCATGCAGCTCAACCACGTCGCACTCACGGTGCGTGATCGCGAGCTGTCCGCGGCCTTCTACGCCGAGCACTTCGACCTCGCGCAGCGCGTCCACGAGGACGATCACCTCCTGATCCTGTCCGGCCCCGCCGGCGGCCTGCTGGCCCTGTCGGAGGGCGAGCCGGCGGCCGAGCACCTGCCGCGCACCAACCACTTCGGCTTCCTCGTCGCGAGCCCGGACGACGTCCACGCGGCGCGGCAGCGGCTGCGCGACGCCGGCGTGCCCGAGACCGAGTGGCAGGACGGCGGCATGACGCGCGTCCAGGTGACCGACCCGGACGGCTACCGGGTCGAGCTGTTCGCCTACTGAGCGGCTGGCGCAGGAGCGAGGCTGTCGCCGTCGAAGGGCACAGGCACCCCCCGCTGTCCGATTACGTCCGTTACTGACGCATGTCAGTAACGTTCGTTAGCGATGAACACGCGCGAGAGGCTCCTGGAGGCGGCGATCGGATGCCTGCAGACACGCGGCTACGCCCGCACGACCACCCGCGAGATCGTCGCCGCGGCGGGCTCGCACCTTCCCGCGGTGAACTACCACTTCGGCTCGAAGGAGCGCCTCCTGCACGAGGCGACGATGCAGGCGCTGCTGCACTGGTCACAGGGGACGCTGGCCTCGACGCAGGCTCCCGCGACGCTCGATCCTCGCTCACGCCTGCAGGTCAGCGTCGAACGTTTCCTGGCCTCGGTCGGGGACGACCGCCCCGGGCTCGTCGCCGCGGTCGAGGCGTTCGCGCAGGCCGAACGCGACGACGCCCTGCGCGACCGGCTGGCCGGCGCCTATGAGGATCTGCGCGAGGCAATCGCGCTCGGCGGCGACCACGAATCCCGCGCCGTCGCGTCGGTCCTCATCGCCCTCCTCGACGGTCTTGCCCTGCAGTGCCTGCTCGACCCGCAGCGGGCGCCGACCGGCCCGGAGGTCGTGCGTAGCCTCGACGCCGTGGCCCGCGTGCTCTCCGCGGGCTGAGAAGCTACGGACCGACCACGGCGCGCAGGAGCTCTTTGAG
>JBBJOB010000075.1:0-8729 GCA_037721455.1 Solirubrobacteraceae bacterium
ACGACTACCAACGCCGGTGTTCGGGGAGGGTGGGGTCATGGCATCAGACGCCCCCACCGCGATTCTCTTCCCCGGCCAGGGAAGCCAGCAGCCCGACATGCGCGACATGGTCGCCGAGCACGAACCCGCGCTGTTGGAGCGCTGCGTGGAACTGGTCGGCGAGGATCCGTTCCCGCGCGCCGGCGAGAGCACGCGCTTCGCCCAGCCGGCCATCTTCTGCGCCAGCGTCGCGGGCTGGCGCCGCGCGGCCGGCCTCCTCGATGCGCCCCCAGTCGCGGTGGCCGGCCACTCGCTGGGCGAGCTCGCCGCGCTGGTCGCCGCGCAGGCCGTCGACCCCGACGACGCGCTGGAGCTGGTGGTCGTGCGCGGTCGGGAGATGGCCAAGGTCGGCACGGGGACGATGCTCGCGCTGCTGGGCCCCGAGCCCGAGGAGGCCGACGCGCTGGCCCACGACCACGGCGTCCACGTGGCCAACGACAACGCTCCCGGACAGGTCGTGCTCTCGGGTGACGCAGATGCCCTCGTCGAGGTTTCGCGCGTCGCCCGCGAACGCGGCCACAAGGCCATGGAGCTGGGCGTGGTCGGCGCCTTCCACTCCCCGGCCGTGGAGCCCGCCGTGGCGCCCTTCCGCGAAGCGCTGGACGGGGTCTCCTTCGCCGAGCCCACGATCCCCGTGATGTCCTGCGCCACCGCGAAGCCCATGGGGGACCCGCGCGAGGAGCTGGCCGCGGCGCTGACCCGGCCCGTGCTCTGGCGGGCCACCATGGCCGCGCTGGTGGAGGACGGCGCCCAGCGCTTCCTGGACGCCGGGCCCGGCCGGGTGCTCGAGCGCCTCGTCAAGCGCACCGCTCCCGACGCACAGTACGGCACCCTCGCCGCGCTGGAGGAGGATGCTGCTCATGCCTGAGCTGTTGCACGGCGACGCCCAGGTACCCGCCGCGCCCCGCGAGGGCGCTCTGCGCAGCGCCGGCGTGGCCGGTCTGGGCTGTGCGTTGCCGCAGCAACTCGTGTCCAGCGCCGAGATCGAGCGCCATCTCGGCGTGGAGGCCGGTTGGATCGAGCGGCGCACCGGGATCGCCGGTCGACGCCACATCGGCGGCGACGAGACGCTGACCGGCCTGGCCACCGCCGCGGGCGCCGCAGCGCTGGCCGACGCGGCCGTGACCGCCGACCAGCTCGACCTCGTCCTCGTGGCCACCATGGCCGCCGACGAGCTCCTGCCCAACGCGGCGCCGCTGGTCGCCCACGCCCTGGGCACCACTGCCGCGGCCATGGATGTCGGCGCGGCGTGCACGGGCTTCCTCGCCGCGCTGGCGGTCGCCGTTCCGGCCATTGAGACCGGTCGCGCCGAGCACGCGCTGGTCATCGGCGCCGAGACGCTCTCGCGCCACACCGACCACGACGACAAGCGCACCGCCCCGCTGTTCGGCGACGGCGCCGGCGCGGCCGTGATCTCGGCCGGAGCAGGCGCCGTCGGGCCGGTGATCCTGCGCAGCGATGGCGGCCAGGCCGAGCTCATCACCGCCTCGCGCGAGCGCGGGGTCATCGAGATGCAGGGCCACGAGACGTTCATCGCCGCCGTCGCGCGACTGTCCGAGGCCACCGTCGATGCGGTCGCTGCCGCCGGCGCGACGCTGGCCGACGTCGACCTGTTCGTCTACCACCAGGCCAACCGGCGCATCCTCACCGCGATCGCCGAACGCCTGCAGCTCGATCGCGACCGGCTCGTCGACGCCATCGGCGAGATGGGCAACACGTCGGCGGCCAGCGTGCCGCTCACCCTCTGCCAGGCGGCCCGCGAGGGCCGCCTGCACCCCGGCGCCCGCGTGCTCGTCTCCGCGGCCGGCTCGGGCTTCACCTACGGTGCCGCCCTCCTGGAATGGGGGGGCGCATGAGCGATGCACCCGGCAACGGCCACCCCGAGGGATGCGCGCTGGTCACCGGCGCGTCGCGGGGCATCGGCGAGGCGATCGCCACCGCGCTGGCCGCCGAGGGCTGGCCCGTGGGCGTCAACTTCCGCAGCGACGAGCAGGGCGCCGACCGCGTCGTGGCGGCCATCGAGGCCGCCGGCGGCACGGCGGTGGCCGCTCCCGGCGACGTGACCGACCCCGCCACCGCCGACGCCCTCTTCACGCAGCTCGAGGAGCGCTTCGGCCCCGTGCTGGTCCTGGTCAACAACGCCGGCACGCGCGCCGACGGCCTGACCGTGCAGATGGAGGACGACGCCTGGCAGCTCGTGGTCGAGACCAACCTCTCGGCCGCCTTCCGCCTCACCCGTCGCGCCGTGCGCACCATGACCCGCCAGCGCTTCGGGCGCATCATCAACATCGCCTCGATCGTCGGCCCCAAGGCCAACGCCGGGCAGGCCAACTACGCGGCTGCCAAGGCGGGCCTCATCGGCTTCACCAGGACGGTCGCCGTCGAGGTCGCCCGCCGCGGGGTCACCGTCAACGCGGTCGCCCCGGGGCTCGTGGACACCGAGCTGACCGAGGGCATCCCGTCCAAGTTCTTGGAGGCGGTCCCGGCACGCCGCGCCGGTACCCCCGAGGACGTTGCCGCCTGCGTGCGCTTCCTTGCCTCCGACTCCGCCGGCTACGTGACCGGCACGACGCTCACCGTCGACGGCGGCCTGTCCGCCTAAACCAATGAACCAGAGGAGATAACACATGGCCACCACCGTCACCGCAGACCAGGTCGAGAAGGTCGTCTACGACGCGCTCGCAGAGATCGGCCCCAGCCGCGACCAGCTCAAGCGCGAGGCCACCTTCGAGGAGCTCGACGTCGACTCGCTTGACCTCGCCGAGGTCAGCCAGGTCGTCGAGGAGGAGTTCGGCGTCACGCTCAAGGGCGACGACGTCGAGAACCTCAAGACCGTCGGCGACGCCCTCGACCTGATCCTCCAGCGCGCGACGTCGTGAGCCGCCGCGTCGTCATCACCGGGGTGGGCGCCGTCACGCCGCTGGGCATGGGCGCCCGCACCCTGCACGAGCGCTGGAGCGCCGGCACGTGTGGCATCGAGGACGGCGAGGGCGTCTGCACCGACTTCGATCCCACCACGGTGATGTCGGCCAAGGAGGCACGACGCGCGGACCGCTTCACCCAGTTCGCCATCGTCGCCTGCGCCGAGGCGCTGGCCGAGGCCGGCTGGGAGGACGGCATGCCCTACGAGGCCGAGCGGGTCGGGTGCTTCCTGGGCACCGGGATCGGCGGCATCGGCACCCTGGAGGCCAACCACCAGACGCTGCTGGAGAAGGGCCCGAAGAGCGTCTCCCCGCTGGCCGTGCCGCTGATGATGGGCAACGCCGGCGCGGCGGCGCTGTCCATGCGCTACGGCCTGCGCGGTCAGACCTACGGGATCGTCTCGGCCTGCGCGGCGGGCGCCCACGCGGTCGGCCAGGCCGCCCGGGCCATCCAGGTCGGCGACGCCGACGCGATGGTCACCGGCGGCTCGGAGGCTGCGCTCACCCCGCTGGCCACGGCCGCCTTCGAGGCGCTGGACGCGATCTCGACCGTGGGGATCTCCCGCCCCTTCGACGCCCGGCGCGACGGCTTCATCATGGGCGAGGGCGCCGGGGTGCTGGTGCTCGAGGAGGAGGAGGCGGCGCGTGCCCGCGGGGCCACGGTGCTGGGCGAGGTGCTCGGCTACGCCGCGACCTCCGACGCCCACCACCTCACCGCGCCCGAGCCCCAGGGCAGCGGCGCGGCGGCGGCGCTGCGCGGGGCGCTGCGCGACGCCGGCCTGGAGCCGGGTGACATCGACTACGTCAACGCGCACGGGACCTCCACGCCGCTCAACGACCGCAGCGAGACCAACGCGCTCAAGGCGGCTCTGGGTGACCACGCGTACAAGATCCCCGTCTCGTCGACGAAGTCGGCCATCGGGCACCTGCTCGGCGCCGCGGGCGCCGTCGAGGCCGTGGCCACGATCCTCGCCTTGCGCGACCGCGTCGCACCGCCGACCATCGGCTACGAGGAGCCCGACGAGGGGCTGGACCTCGACTACGTTCCTGGCTCGGCCCGCCCGCTGGAGCTCTCCAACGGCCGGCCGCCCATCGCCCTGTCGGACTCGTTCGGCTTCGGCGGTCACAACGCCGTGCTCTGTCTGCAGGCCGGAGCCTCGTGAGTCTCGCGCTCGTCCCCCGCGCAGACGAGCGCCTCACCCCGCTTGAGCGCCTCGAGGTGCTGTGCGATCCCGGCTCGCTGAGCCTCATCCGCTCCGGCGTCGAGTCGGAGCACATGGGCGACCGTGCGCGCCCCGGCGATGGCGTGGTGGGCGGCACGGGGCGCGTCGACGGCCGCCAGGTCGCCTGCTACGCCCAGGATCCCTCGTACGCGGGCGGCTCGCTGGGCGAGGCGCACGCCGACACCATCGTGCACGTGCTGCGCATGGCCGGCCGCACGCGCGTTCCCGTGGTCGGGTTCGTGGAGTCGGCCGGCGCACGCCTGCAGGAGGGCCTGGCCGCCCTGGGCGGCTACGGGCGGATCTTCGCCGAGCACGTGCGCCTGTCGGGGCGGGTGCCCCAGATCTCGGTGATCACCGGCGCGTCGGCGGGTGGTGGCTCCTACGCCCCCGCGCTGACCGACTTCACGGTCATGACCGACGCCGCGACGATGTTCCTCACCGGTCCCGGCGTGGTCAAAGAGGTCATGGGCGAGGACCTGTCCGCCGCCGAGCTGGGAGGCCCCAGGGTCCACGGGCGCAACGGCGTCTGCCAGCTCACGGCGCCCACCGACGTGGACGCCGGCCTGCTGGTGCGCGACCTCCTCGACCACCTGCCCCAGCACGGCGGCGAACGGCCGCAGCGCTGGCCGACCGTCGCGCCGCGCGGCGAGCGCCCCGACTCGGTCGTCCCGAGGGAGGACCGCAAGGTCTACGACGTGCGCGACGTCGCCCGTCAAATCGTGGACGGTGGGCGGCTGCTGGAGGTCTCCGAGCGATGGGCGCGCAACATGGTCTGTGCCTTCGCTCGCCTGGACGGCCGCTCTGTGGGGATCGTTGCCAACCAGCCCAAGTATCTCGGTGGCGTCCTGGACGCCACCTCGGCTCAGAAGGCCGCGCGCTTCGTGCGCACCTGCGACCTCTACGGGCTGCCGCTCGTGGTGCTGGTCGACACGCCCGGCTTTCTGCCCGGCAGCCGCCAGGAGGCCGCGGGGGTCATCCGCCACGGGGCCAAGCTCGTGCACGCCTTCGCCCAGGCCACGGTGCCCAAGGTGACCATCGTGCTGCGCAAAGCCTTCGGCGGCGCGTTCATCGCCATGAACGCCAAGGAGCTGGGGGCAGACCTGGTCTTCGCCTGGCCCAGCGCGCAGCTCGGCGTCATGGGGCCCAAGCAGGCGGTGGGGATCGTGCACCGCAAGAGCATCGCCGAGGCCGACGACCCCGCCCAGGCCTGCGACCGGCTCGCCCGCGAGTACGCCGAGCAGCACCTCGCCGCCGCGGCGGCCATGCGCGCGGGCCACGTCGACGAGGTCATCCCCCCGTCGCACACCCGTGACCGCTTGGCCGGCGCGCTCAACGCGCTGGAGACGGGCGACCGCGCGACGCCCGGCTACACCAACGTCCCCCTGTAGTCACCGCCCACCGGAGGAACACTGATGCTCGAAGGCAAGCGACTCGTGATGACCGGAGTCCTGACCAAGGACTCCATCGCCTTCCATGCGGCTCAGCGCGCGCAGGAGCTGGGGGCCGAGGTCGTGCTCACCAGCTTCGGGCGCCAGCGGCGGATGACCGAGCGGGCGGCCAAGGGCCTGGACACCGGCTCAGGGGTCCCCGACGTGCTCGAGCTCGACGTCAACAGCGAATCCGACCTTCTCGCTATGAGGGAGGAGCTCACGGGGCGCTGGGGGCGCGTCGACGGGGTGCTGCACGCGATCGCCTTCGCGCCGCCCGACGCGCTGGGGGGAAACTTCCTCACCACGCCGCCCGAGAGCGCATCGCAGGCCTTCCTGACCAGCGCCTACTCGCTCAAGTCGCTCAGCGAGTCGCTCCTGCCCCTGATGGAATCGCAGGGAGGCGGTGTCGTGGGGCTCGACTTCGACGCCTCCGTGGCCTGGCCGGTCTACGACTGGATGGGCGTGGCCAAGGCCGCGTTGGAGGCCGTCTCGCGCTACCTGGCCCGCGACCTCGGGCCGAGTGGCGTGCGGGTCAACCTCGTCTCCGCCGGGCCGATCGAGACGCTGGCCGCCGGGGGCATCCCCGGCTTCGAGCAGCTCGCCGGCACCTGGCGCGACCAGGCCCCGCTGGGCTGGGACGCCGCCGATCCGGGGCCCGTGGCCGACGCGGTCTGCTTCCTGCTCTCCGACCTCGCGCGGGGCATCAGCGGCGAGATCGTGCACGTCGACGGCGGCTTCCACGCCATGGGCGCGCCGCTGGCCACGGCCGACCCCGCCGAGACGGCTGAGGCCTCGTGAGCCTGCTGCTCACCGGCGCGACCGGCTTTCTGGGCATGGAGGTGCTCGCGCGGCTGCTGGAGGGCGACGAGGAGGTCGTCGCGCTCGTGCGCGGACGCGACGACGAGGAGGCCGGCGCGCGGCTGGGCACGGTGCTCGACGGGTTGGGCGTCGCGTCCGCCGACCGCTCCCGCGTGCGCGCCGTCGCCGCCGAGCTCACCGAGCCGGGCATGGCCCTCACCGACGCGACGGCCGACGCGCTGGCCGGCGAGGTCACCGAGATCGTGCACTGCGCGGCGTCGGTCTCCTTCGCCCAGCCACTGGACGAGGCGCGGGCCATCAACGTGGTGGGCACACGGTCCGTACTGGAGCTCGCGCAGCGCATCGGGGAGCGCGGTGCGCTGCGTCGGATGGTCCACGTCTCCACTGCCTACGTCGCCGGTCGCCATCGCGGGCGCTTCGCCGAGCGCGACCTGTACATCGGCCAGGAGTTCCGCAACACCTACGAGCAGACCAAGGCCGAGGCCGAGCTGCTCGTCGACGCCGCCGCGCAGGAGCTGCCGATCGTCACCGTGCGCCCCAGCATCATCATGGGCGAGTCCGACACGGGCTGGACGTTCGCCTTCAACGTCCTCTACTGGCCGCTGCGCGCCTTCGACCGGGGCCTGCTGCCCGCCATCCCCACCCGCCCCGGCAACCGCGTGGACGTCGTGCCCGTGGACTTCGTCGCCGACGCGATCGTCCACCTGCTGCGCGAGCCCTCGGACGTGCGCGGCGTCGTGCATGCGACGGCATCCGACGCCGCGCCGACCGCCGAGGAGCTGGTTGTACTGGCTGCTCAGACGCTGGGCCGCGACAGTCCCCCGCTCGTGGAGGGCGATGAGAGCCTGGGTCGCCACAGCGACGAGGCGGCGCAGTACATGCCCTACTTCGACATGGAGATGGTCTTCGACGACGAGCGTGCCCGGCGCCTGCTGGGCCCGGCGGGGATCGTCGCGCCGCCGCTGCACGACTACTTCCCCGCGCTGGTGGACTACGCGCGCCGCGCGCGCTGGGGCAAGGCGCATCTCACGAGGGCGCAGGCGCGCGCGCAGGCCAGCCCGGCCCCCGCCGCCTGAGGAAGCGTCGACCAACAGGCGCACCGGTTGCCTGACGTTTCCTGACACGATCGGGGCGCGTGCGCCTCGTGTGCCTCTCCGACCAGCACGGGCACCTGCCCGACCATCTGCCCGAGGGCGACGTGCTGGTGCTGGGCGGCGACCTGTGTCCCATCGACGACCACGCGATCGCGGCGCAGGCCGCGTGGCTGGACGGACCGTTCCGGGCGTGGCTGGAGGGCGCGGGCTTCGCGCGCATCGTGGGCATCGCGGGCAACCACGACTTCGTCTTCGAAGCCGGCCGGCAGCCGCGCGACCTGCCCTGGACCTACCTGCAGGACGGCGCCGCGGACATCGCCGACGTCAGCTTCTACGGCTTCCCCTGGACGCCGATCCTCGGGCCGTGGGCCTTCGAGGCCACTCCAGCGCAGATGCAGGGACACCTCGCCCACCTGACCGCCGCGCCCGACGTGCTCGTCGCCCACGGTCCGCCGGGCGGATGCCTGGATCGCACATGGCGCGGCGAGCGGGTCGGCTCCCTGGAGGTGCGCGAGGCGGTGCTCCACCACGCCCCGCGCCTGGTGGTGAGCGGCCACATCCACGAGGCGCACGGCCGGGCGCGGCTGGGTTCCACAGAGGTCGTCAACGCCTCTCTGCTCGACGAGCGCTACGAGCCCGTCTTCACCCCGGTCGTGGTCGACCTGCCGGTGGAGTGAGCCCCCTGGGGACGGGGGCGAGCCCTCGCCCCAGGGGCTGTTGGTGGCCGGCATGGTCATCGGTGCGCTGGGAGTGCTAGACGACGTCACGGTCAGCCAGGCCTCGACCGTCCTCGCGCTGCGCCGCGCCGCGCCGGCGCTCGCCCCGCGCGAGCTCTACGCGCGCGCCATGGCCGTCGGGCGCGACCACCTCGGCGCGACCGTCAACACGCTTGCGCTGGCCTACGCGGGCGCCGCGCTCCCCGTCCTGCTGCTGTTCTCCTCCCAGGGCACCGCCTTCACCGAGGCGGTCAACCGGGAGCTGGTGGCCCAGGAGGTCGTCGCGCTGCTGGTCGGCTCGATCGCCATCGTCGCCGCCGTGCCGCTGACCACGGCGCTGGCCACGCTGCTCTCAACCCCGCCCACCCCGCTCGTCGTCGCGGGCGCGCAGGCGCACGAACCACTCCACGGCGAAGAACACCCCGCTGAGCACTAGCGCCCACCAGCCCCAACCTGCGATCGGGCTCGTGGCCACCAGGGCGACGAT
>JBBJOB010000002.1:0-29361 GCA_037721455.1 Solirubrobacteraceae bacterium
ACCGCGGCGACCCCGAGCCGCCGGTGCCACCACCGCCGCCCGACCCGCCGCCGCCCGACCCGCCGCCGCCGCCGGGCTCGCCGCCGGGCTCGTCCGCGTCCTCGTCCGGGACGTCCTCGTCCGGGACGTCCTCGGAATCGTCGAAGCGGCCCACCAGGATGGCCACCGTGGCCCCCCGGTCGGCCTGCTGGCCGCCGCCGGGCGACTGCCCGAGGACGGTCCCGTCGTCGGAAGGACTGTCCACGTCGCGCTCCTGGATGTCGACCTCGAAGCCGCTGGCCGACAGGCGTTCGGAGGCCTCCGACTCGCTCAGGCCCTCCACGTCGGGGACGGAGACCTGCTCGGCCTCGGTGGCCACCGTGATGGTCACCGTCGAGCCCGCCGCGGCCTCGGTGCCGCCCCGCGGATCCTGTGCCACCACGGTGCCCGCCGGGCCGCCGCCCTCGCTCTCGGCCACCTCCACGCCGAAGCCCGCCGAGCGCAGCTCGGCTGCCGCGGCGCTCTCCTCCTGCCCGACCACCGAGGGCACGACGTCGGTCTGCTGGCCTCGCGACACGACGAGCGTCACGCCCGATCCGCGCTCGACCTGCTCGCCCGGCCCGGGCTGCGTGTCGACGACCCGCCCGGCGGCCACGTCGGCCGAGAAGACCCGCTCCTCGTCGACCTCGAACCCGGCGTCCTCCAGCGTGTCGACCGCCTCGTCGCGCGGCTCGCCGATCACGTCGGGCAACGCGACGTTGCCGGGCCCCGCGGACACCGTGAGGTTGATCGTGGACCCCTCGGGCGCCTCGGCGTCGGCCGCGGGGTCCTGTCCGACGACCCGGCCGGCCGGTTCGGGGTTGCGCGCCCGGGTGACCTCGACCTCGAAGCCCTCGCTGCGCAGACGCTGCTGGGCCACCTGGAGGTCGGCCCCCACCACGTCGGGCACGGCGACGTCGTCGGGCCCGCCCAGCAGCAGCAGCGCTGCGATGACCGCGCCGGCCACCAGCAGGCCGGCCAGCGCGGCCCACAGCCAGCGCCGCCGGCTGGGACCCTCTGGCTCGGCGACCTGCTCCCACTCCTCTGAGACCACCGCGGGCGGTGGCAGGAAGCTCGAGGTGTCGCCGCCCGGAGCGCCGGTGAGCTGCGCGCGCACGGCCTCCAGCGCTCCGATGAACTCGTCCGCGTCCTGGAAGCGATTGGCCGGCGCCTTCTCCAGCGCGCGCATGGTCACCGCCTCGAGGTCGGGCGGGAGGTCGGGCAGGAGCCCTGACAGCGGCGGGGGCGCCTCGCTGACCTGCTTGAGCGCGATGGTCACCGCGCTCTCGGCGTCGAAGGGCAGCCGCCCCGCGAGCATCTCGTAGAGGACGATGCCGATCCCGTAGAGGTCGGACTGCGCGCTGACCGCGTGGCCCTGGGCCTGCTCGGGCGACAGGTACTGCGCCGTCCCCATGATCGAGCCCGTCTCGGTCATGTCCGACGCCCCCGCCCGGGCGATGCCGAAGTCGGTGACCTTCGCGCGGTCCTCGTCGTCGAGGATCACGTTGTGGGGCTTGAGGTCACGGTGGATGATCCCGCGGCGGTGCGCGAAGCGCGCGGCGCGCAGGATCTGGATGGCGATGTCCACCGCGCGCAACGGCGCCAGCGGGGCCTCCTCGCGGATGACGTCCTTCAGCGAGCGCCCCTCGAGGTACTCCATGGCGATGTAGTAGGTGCCGTCCCACTCCCCGCGGTCGTAGACGGAGACCACGTGCTGGTGCTGCAGGCCGGCGGCGCTCTGGGCCTCGCGGCGGAAGCGCTCGACGAACTCCTCGTCCTCGGTGAAGCGCCGGTGCAGGATCTTGACGGCCACCTTGCGCCCGAGCTGGAGGTCCTCGGCCCCGTAGACCTCGGCCATGCCGCCGGAGCCCACCTTGCCGATGACCTGGTAGCGACCGTCGATGACCGTGTCGGCGGTGATGTCACGCATCAGTGGTTCCTCCGGCGGGTCGCGTGGCGAAGCGGTGCGGGACTCGTCGGAGGGACCACTAGTCGAGCAGGCTTTCCAGCACCGCGCGGGCGATCGGGGCAGCGACCTGGCCGCCCTGGCCGCCCACAGCGCGCTCCACGGTGACCGCGATGGCCGTCTCGGGATCGTCGGCCGGGGCAAAGGCAACGAACCAGAGCTGGTTGATGTTGTTGGCGATGTCGATCTCGGCCGTGCCCGTCTTGCCGGCCACGTTGGTGCCCTCCAGCGCCGCCGCGACCCCGGAGCCCGACCGGACGACTTCACGCATCATCGCTGTGAGCTGGTTGGCCGACTCCTCGGACATCACCCGGCGCACGCGCTCGGGCTCGACCTCGTCCACGGTGCGCCCGTCGCGGTCCGTGATCTCGCGTGCGATGCGCGGCTCCATCAGCACGCCGTCGTTGGCCACCGTGCCGGTGATCATGGCCATCTGCAGCGGGGTGACGAGGAGGCCCGCCTGGCCGATCGCGATGCGGCCGAGGTCCTGGCCCTGCTCGGTGGGCTTGACCAGCTCGTTGTCCAGGTAGGTGCCCGAGGTGAAGAGCTGGGTGTCGGGGTAGTCGAGGGGTGGCTGCTCGAAGAGGCCGAAATCCTCCATGTACTCGGTCATGGTCTCTTCGCCCAACTGCACCCCGACCTCGGCCCAGACGGTGTTGACGGACTGCGTGAGCGCCTGGGTCAGGGAGACCGAACCGAAGCTCTGGCCACCGAAGTTGCTCAGGGGTGTGGCCGAGAAGGTCTGCGGCGAGCTGCCGTCCAGGACGCTGTCGGGCGTGAATCGGCCCGAGTCAAGTGCTGCCGCAGCGGTGAGCACCTTGAAGGTCGAACCCGGCGGGTAGCCCGACTGTGTCGCGCGGTTGATGAGCGGCGAGTTCTCCTCGTCGCTGGAGAGATCGGTGAAGACGTCCTCGTCCTCGAGCGTCGCGGGGTCGTAACCCGGCACGCTGGCCATGACCTGCACGCGGCCGGTGTCGGGCTCCAGCGCCACGACGGACCCCTTGCGGCCGGCGAGCTGCTGGATGGCCACGCGCTGGGCGTCTAGGTCGAGGCTGGTGCGCACGTTGTCGCCGACGTCCGCGGTCCCGCCGGCGATCTGCTCGAAGAGGGTGTCCAGGTCGTCGGATTCGCCGCTGAGCTCGTCGGCGCGGAACCGCTCGGTGCCCGCATCACCGATGCCCAACGGGTAGTAGTAGCCCAGGATGTGGGAGACCGCCTCGGCCTCGGGGCCGTACTCGCGCTCGAAGGTGTCGCCAGGACCCTCCACGGAGCGGGCCAACTCCGTTCCGCCCGCCGAGGTGATCGCGCCGCGACGCACCTCCAGGCTCTTGAACAGGTCACGCTGGTTCTTCGGGTTGTCCCGGGCGGAGTCGGCGGCCACCACCGTCCACCACGATGTCGCGCCGACCAGGCCGGCGAACAGCACCATGAACACCACGAACAGCCGGATGATCGGAGCGTTCACCTGGCCCCCTTCGCCTCGGCGCGCGCGCGTTCGGAGATCAGCAGCAGCAGCGCGAGCAGGATGAAGTTGGCGACGATCGACGAGCCTCCGTAGGAGATGAAGGGCAGCGTCACGCCGGTCAGCGGGATGAGCTTGGTCACGCCGCCCACGATCACGAAGACCTGCAGCCCGAAGACTGCGGTCAGGCCAGTGGCCAGCAGCTTGGAGAACGAGTCGGTGGCCAACAGTGCGGTCTTGAAGCCGCGCTCCACGAAGAGCAGGTAGATGCACAGCAGTGCCACGGCGCCGAACAGGCCGACCTCGCTGGTGATGACCGCGTAGATGAGGTCGGTCTCGGCAACGGGAAGCAGCACCGTGCCGTCGGGCGTGGTCAGCAGCGACTGGCCGAACCCCTCACCGAACAGGCCGCCGTCGGCCTGGGCGAAGATCGACTGGGCGATCTGGAAGGAGCCGCCGGCCTGGTCGTAGAGGCGGTCGTCGAAGGGATCCCGCCAGGTGGCGACCCGATCCTGCACGTGGCCGACGGTGCTGGCGAAGAACCAGGTGCCCCCGGCGAACAGCGCCAGGCCGATGGCCGCGAACGAGAGACGGTTGGTGGCCACGTAGATCAGGGCCAGGAAGCCGCCGAAGAACATCAGCGACGAGCCGAGGTCGCGGATGAAGACCAGCAGGAGCATGGCCAGGCCCCACACCATCAGCAGCGGGCCGAGATGCTTGATGGGGGGCAACGTGACCCCGCCTATGCGCCGCGCGCCCTGCACCAGCATCTGGCGCGTGTCGCGCAGGTAGGAGGCCAGGAAGACGACGATGGCGATCTTGGCCAGCTCGGAGGGCTGGAAGGAGACCGGCCCGAGCTGGACGCCCAGGTAGGCGCCGTTGACCTGCTGGCCGATACCGGGCACCCGCGGGAGCACCAGGAGCACGATGCCGGTGAGGGCGATGACGTAGCGATAACGCTCGAGCCTGCGATGGTCGCCCAGGCCGACCACGGTGGCGGCGAACGCCGCCAGGCCGACGACGAACCACTGCGCCTGCTCGCGAGCCAGATCCTCGTCGATGCGGTAGATCACCACCAGGCCGAAGCACGCGAGCACCGCGACCAGGGGGAACAGGTACGGGTCGGCGTTGGGCAGCTTGAAGCGCAGCACGATGTGGACTGCGAGACACAGGGCGAGGAAGACGGCCCCGTAGACCAGCGAGACGTCAGAGACGGCGTCATCGCGCTGGATGAACACGGCCGTGAAGCCGGCGGTGACCAGCAGCGAGGCGGGGATGAGGGCGAACAGCTCGCGGTTGCGCTCGGTCATGACCCCGCGAGCTCCCCGATCTCCAGCCGGCGCACGAGGTCGGCGGCGTCCTCGCGCGAGCGCAGCGTGTGGTCCAGCAGCTGCTCGCGCCGCTGCTCTTCAACCACGCCCAGCGGCACTCCGGAGAGGTAGGCACTGGTGTAGAGGTCCACGCCCAGGGGCAGCTCGTAGGGCAGGCCGCGATAGACGGCCACGAAGCCCTGCGGTCCCGACCCGATGAAGTAGACCGAGCCGATGGCCAGCCAGGCGGCGAGGGCCACGGGGAGGACGATGGCGGCGGTGATGGCCAGCGCGATGAGCACCCGGCGCAGCCGCGAGCGGCGCGGCCCGCCATCCTCCTGGTCCGGCGGGCGCGGCGCGATGCGCCGCGCCTCGGCGGCGTCGCGACGCGCGCGCTCCTCCTCCTGCTCGGCCATGGCGGCGCGTACCCGCGAGGTGGTGAGGCCGTCATCCGGGCGACCGGCGCGGGTGGGCTGGTCCTCGGGCGCCGCCGCGGGTGGCCGGGCGTGCTCGGCGGTCGGCGGGTCAGCCGCCGCGACCCCCGCGGCGACCTCCTCGAGGCGAAAGAGGACCACGGTGATGTTGTCGCGCCCGCCCGCCTCGTTGGCCGCGGCCACCAGCGCCCGCGCGGCCTGCTCCATGGAGGACGCCTCGCGCAGCAGGCCGGCGACCTGACTATCCTCGATCATGGAGGTCAGCCCGTCGCTGCACAGCAGGAACACGTCGCCGGGCTCGGCCGGCCACGTGGCCGAGTCGACCTCCACGGAGGGCTCGGGACCCAGGGCGCGGGTGATGATCGAGCGCTGCGGGTGGTGGGTGGCCTCCTCGTCGGTGAGCTTGCCCTGCCGCTTGAGCTCCTCGACCAGGGAGTGGTCGTCGGTGAGACGCTCGAAGGCGCCGTCGCGCAGCCGATAGGCGCGCGAGTCACCCACGTGGGCCACGGCGACGTCGTGCTCGCCGACCACCGCGGCGGTGATCGTCGTACCCATGCCCTGGCGCGCGCGGTCGGACTGGGCCAGGTCGTGGATGCGCTCGTTGGCCAGGCGGATGCGCGCGCTGAGCGCGGCCTCGGCGCTCGTGTCGCCCTCCTCGCCCAGGCCCGGCTCGAAGGCCTCCACGGCCAGCCGCGAGGCGACCTCGCCGGCCTGGGCGCCGCCCATCCCGTCGGCGACCACGAACAGGGGAGCGCGGGCGAAGCACGAGTCCTCATTGGCGCGGCGCTGGCGACCGGTGTCCGAGAGGGCGTGCTTGTCGGCGACGCGCAGCATCAGGTCTCGAACGTGAAGCGGGTGTCGCCGATGCGGATGCT
The DNA here is from genome assembly GCA_037721455.1 of Solirubrobacteraceae bacterium. GTDB lineage: Bacteria > Actinomycetota > Thermoleophilia > Solirubrobacterales > Solirubrobacteraceae > Siliceabacter. Next base: position 6,066 of record JBBJOB010000002.1, read on the forward strand.
GTCTCCCGCGTGCAGGGGGGAGGGGCCCGTGAGCAGCTCCTCGTTGAGGTAGGTGCCGTTGGTGGAGCTCAGGTCCTCCAGGACGACGGTGTTGCCCTGGCGGGTGATCTGCGCGTGGCGGCCGGAGGCGAAGGGGTCCTCGAGATGGATCTCCACCTCTCCGCGGCCCAGGACGGCCTCGTCGACCAGGTCGTACTCCATGCCCGCGGCCACACCGGACATGGTCTCGACGATCAGGCGCGGCGCGGCGCCGTCGGACAGCGGCGGGCCCGAAGCAGTGTGCATTCCCGTCGCGTCGGGGGCGCGGAAGGCCACCGGGGGGGCACCGGCCCCCGTGGCGGCGGGGCCGCGGGCCGTGCGGCCAAGGTCGCGCAGGACCGAGCGCGCAACCCACAGCAGGAAGAGGTAGAGAACGCCGAGGAAGGCGAACTTGAGAGCGACGGAGACGGGGTCCAGCACGGCGTCGGCGCCCTACTCCAGCTCGAAGGTCAGGTCGGCGGTGCCGAGCTCGATGCGGTCCCCGTGGCGAAGGGGGTGCGCGCCTTCGGCGTTGCGCCCGTTGACGCGCACGCCGTTGGTCGAGCCCGCATCGGCGATCGTCCACGTGGCTTCGCTGGTGCGCGCTGGGCGCACCTCGGCATGACGGCGCGAGACGTTGGCATCGCCCAGCACGATGTCGCACTCGCGGCTGCGCCCGATGCTCGCGCCGGTGGGAGCCACGGCGAAGCGCTTTCCCTCGGCCAGCACGATGGCGCGCTGCGGGCGGCGGCCGCTGCCCTCGTCGACGGGCTGGCGCAGGCGTTCGGCGGTCGAGTAGATCATCGTGTGGCCGTGGTCGCCCTGTGCCGGCGGCTGCTCCACCCCGGCGCCGTCCTCTTCGGAGCGAACGAGGCGGGCCTGGATGCCGAACTCGCCCAGGCTGAGGCGCTCGTCGGTATGGAACTCGATGCGCGGCCGGGAGACCAGCGTGAGGCGCTCCTTGCGGGCGTGCTCGAGCAGGTAGCCGGCCAGCTCCCCGATGATCTCCTGCTCGGCGCCCTCGTAGCGCGCGCGATCCTCGGTCGACAACCACACCGCGTACTCGTTGGGCACGTAGGTGCGCGAGACCGACACCGTGCGGTGCTCGTCCATCTCCTTGACCAGCTTGCGCGAGATCTCGATCGGGCGCACCTCGGATCGGAACACCCGTCCGAAGGTGCCCTCGACCAGATCGGTCAGCTTACTCTCGAGATTGCGCAGCACGCTCATGATTGTGACATCGCCGAAGGTCCGAACTTGAGAGGATCGGAGGCGAAAGCCGATCTCCCGAACTTGAGAGGATCGGAGGCGAAAGCCGATCTCCCGAACTTGAGAGGACCGTAGGCGAAACCCGATCTCCCAGGCCGCAACCCACGCCCTTCGGCCAGAGGTTACGTCAACGCCGGCCCGCCGCCGCCCGGGCCGCAACGGCGAACGCGGCACCCAGCACCGCGCCGGCCACCAGGCCGGGTGGGGAGGCCTGTGGCGCCAGCGCGGCGACGCCAGCGGCCAGGGCGGTCGCCCATCCCCCGGCGGCCAGCAGGTCGACGGCTGCGGCCCGGCCGCGCACCAGCGCGGGCAGGAGCGCGGCCGCCAGCGCGAAGAGACCGCCAAGTGCCGCCAGCTCGAAGGTGGCCAGCGCCGGGAGGACGGCCGTGGCGGCGTCCAGGGCCGACAGCTCCCAGGTGCCGCGGAGCGGTAGGTCGGCGGGCGGGCCGAGCAGGAGGCGCTCGCCGGTGAGCGCCTCGGCGAGCGCGAGCCACCACGCGCCCAGGGCGCCCAGCGCAGCGCGGCGGATGGGCGTGCGGGCTTGGCCTGCGGCGGCCGGGAACGCCACGGCAAGCCCGATCGCCCCCAGGGCGGGGGCCAGCGCGGGCGCCGACCACCACGCTCCGGCCAGGGGCAGGAGGAGGGGCACGGGCGCGGCGGCCAGGGCGAGGAGGAGCGCGACACCCGGGATTGCTGCGCCCGGGAGGGCCACGCCCGCCCAGACGATCAGGGCCGTCGCGGCCGCGAGCCAGCCCAGCCGGGGCAGGAGGAAGACGACGGCGCCCACCGCGGCGCCGGCGGGGACAGGCGCGAGCGGAGGCGTCGGGCCCAGGCCGGCGAGCAGCAACACTGTGAGGGCGAAGGCGCCGGCGGCGGCGAAGGCGCGCCGCAGCGGCACGAGGGGCCGCCGCCTCCGCTGCTCGATCGACGGCTTGTCGGCGGTCGGGGCGTATCCGGGCTCATCCCGGCCCCGGGGGCGCCCCAGCCCCTCGCGGGAGCGCTCGTGCGGGACGCCCCAGCCGCCCGGGGCGTAGCCGGGCTCTCGGCGAGCCCGAAGGCGCCCCGGCCCCGCTTGCGAGGCCCCGCGTCGGGGCGCCTCTCGCTGGGTCCGGCCCTCCCGCCAACCGCGACCCACGTCTGTCACGCGACCCCCGGCGCGGCTCACCTCCGCGAGCACCGGCGCCTCGATGACGCCGGGTGTGTCGTCGGCATGGGGCGTCGCAGCGGCCAGATCGTCGCGTAGCTCGGGTAGCACCGCGCGGTCGGCGGGGTCCAGGGTCAGGGCGGCGTCGATCGCCTCGGTGAGCTGCGGCGGGAGGTCGCGGCGGGCACGGCGCAGCGGCGGGACGGGACGGGTCAGGTTGCGTGCGATGGCCGCCGCGTTGTCGGCGCGCACCGGGTTGACCCCGGCCAGCGCCTCGTAGAGCACGATGGCCAGCGCCCAGGTGTCGGCTTCCGGGCCGGCCGGGTGACCGGCGGCCTGCTCGGGGGCCATGTAGGCGAGGGTCCCCACCACATCGCCGGTTCGCGTGAGCGCATCGTCGCTGGCCATGTGAGCGACGCCGAAGTCGGTCAGCTTGGCCACCCCACCGGCCTCCGTCGGACTCTCGGGGCACAGGACGTTGGAGGGCTTGACGTCGCGGTGGATGACCCCTCGCGCGTGCGCGTGGGCCAGGGCGTCGGCCAGGACCGCGCCGACGCACAGCACGTCGCGATCGGAGAGCGCCCCCTCGGCGAGCAGGGCGGCCAGCGTCCGGCCGCGGACCAGCTCGGAGACCAGCACGTAGTGGTCGCGGTCGCGGCCGGCCTCGTAGAGCGCCACGATGCCCGGGTGGCCGAGCCGCGCGGCGGCCAGGGCCTCGCGCTGGGCGCGCTGGCCCGCGCGGGCGGGGGCGTCGGCATTGATGGGCACGAGCTTGACGGCGACGTCGCGGCCCAGGCGCTCGTCACGCGCGGCCCAGACCACGCCGAAGCCGCCCGAACCAAGTCGGCCGGCCAGTCGGTAGCGGTCGAGCACGAGCGTGCCCGGTGGCTCGGGTCTGCGCGTGTTCGCGGTCTCCACCGCCTCCCAGCTTCGCGGATCGCCCCCTCCCTCCTCGCGGCCGGGAAGGATTCCGGGCGTTGACGGCAAAGTTGCAACCTCGCATCAGTCTTCGCGGCGGGCGGCGCGCACTGCGAGCGCGCACCGGCCGATGCGGGCGTCATAATCACCACAGAATCGGTCATCTTGGCCAGGAGCAGGAGTTTGTCCTTCTTCGACGAGGGCGACGAGCCCCGCACGAGCACAGGTCCGCGCCAGCGGCGGCCTTCCGGCCGCGAGCCCGGCGGCGACCAGCAGCAGCTCATGGCTCGCCGCGCCGTCGCCGGCGGGGTCGGCCTCGTCGTGCTCATCCTGCTCATCGTGGGCGTCAACGGCTGCCTGCAGTCCCAGCGCGAGTCGGCGCTGCGTGACTACAACCAGGAGGTCGCCTCGATCATCACCGCGTCCGACGAGCAGGTCGGTGCGCCGCTGTTCGAGGCGCTGCAGGGCGGCACCTCGCCGCTGGATCGCCAGCAGCAGGTCAACCAGCTGCGCGTGGCCGCGGAGGACCAGGCCGGCCGCGCCAGCGAGTTCGACGTGCCCGGCGGCATGGCCCCCGCCCAGCAGAGCCTGCTCACCGTGCTCGACCTGCGCGCCGGCGGCGTGGCCGAGGTCGCTCGGCTGCTGCCCGAGGCGCTGCGCGGCGGGGGCAGCGAGGATGCCGTGCAGGCTCTGGCCGGGCAGATGCAGGCCCTGCTGGCCTCCGACGTCATCTACGACGCCCGCGCGGTGCCCTTCATCGGCGAGAGGCTCGCGGAGGAGGACCTCGACGGGCTGGACATCGCCGACAGCGCCTTCATGCCCGACCTGGCCTGGCTCGACCCCGCGACGGTCGCCCAGCGCATCGGCTCCCAGGGTGGCGGTGAAGGCGGACGCCCGCAGGGCGAGCCCGCGCCCGGCACCCACGGCCACGGGCTGACCTCGGTGTCCATCGGCGACACCACGCTGCAGCCCGGCGGGGCGGTCAACCGCGTGCCCGCGGGTCCGACGATCGCCTTCACGGTGGTCTTCCAGAACCAGGGCGAGAACGACGAGGCCGACTTCCCTGTGCGCATACAGCTCGAGGGCGCCGGCGGTCAGCCCCTGACCGTCGAGGACCGCGTGGACCAGACGCAGGCCGGCCAGGAGGCCACCGTGAGCGTGCCGCTGGGGCGGGTTCCGCCGGTCGGCGAGCCGCTCACCGCCACGGTGACCGTGGAACCGGTGCCGGGCGAGGAGATGACCGAGAACAATCAGCAGGAGTACACGGTCCTCTTCACGCAGTAGCGTGCTGCGGCCGTGGACGAGCTCACCTCCACAGCCGGGGTTGCTGCGCTGGTCGCCGGTGGTGTCGCGCTGATCGCGTTGATACTGGCGGTGATCGCGCTCATGCGCCTGCGCCGGGTGCGCGCCGAGCAGCGAGTGGTGCTGGGCGACGGAGGCACGCGGGACCTCGTCGGACATGCGGCGGGCCTCGACAGCGCCTTCCGTGACCTCCATGACTACGTCGGTGAGGCCGCCGAGCGGCTGGATGGGCGCCTTGGCGCGGTCGAGGCGCGCCTGGACGGCGCGGTCGCCCACCTGGGGCTCGTGCGCTACGACGCCTACAACGAGATGTCGGGCCGGCAGTCGACGTCGATCGCGCTGCTCGACGCCCAGGCCAACGGGCTCGTGCTGTCCTCGATCCACCACCGCGACCAGGCGCGCCTGTACGTCAAGCGGGTCCAGGACGGCCAGGGCGAGCTCGAGCTCTCGCCCGAGGAGGCCGACGTGGTGCGCCAGGCACTCGAGGTTCGCCCACCGGCGACGCCGCAGCCACGCTGACATTGTCCCTGCGCGTCGGCTACCTCGGGCCGCGGGGCACCTTCTCCGAGCAGGCGCTCGAGCTCGGCGCGCCGGATGCCCAGGGCGTGCCGCTGGCCACGGTCTACGACGCGGTGATGGCGGTGCAGGAGGGCCGCGTAGACCGGGCCGTGGTGCCCATCGAGAACTCGCTGGAGGGGGCCGTGAGCGCGACACTGGACACGCTGGCCGGGCCCGCCGACGCGGTCGGCATCGTCGCCGAAGCGGTGCTGCCCGTGGCCCACGCGCTCCTGGCTCGCCCGGGGGTGGGGGAGGCCGACGTCCTCGCCGTGACCTCGCACCCCCAGGCCCTCGCCCAGTGCGCGGGGTCGTTACGCCGCCGGGTCCCCGACGCGGAGGTCGTGCCGGCGCCCTCCACCGCGGAGGCCGCGCGCCGCGTCGCTGCCTCCGGCGAGTCGTGGGCGGCCATCGGGCCGACCCGCGCCGCGGGCATCTACGGCCTGGCCGTCCTCGCCGAGGGGATCGAGGACGAACCGGGCAACGAGACGCGCTTCGTCTGGTTGGCGCCACAGGGCACGCAGCCGTCCGGGCCCGCTGGCGGGGCCGGCGCCTGGCGCACGTCGGTGGCCTTCTTCGGGGCCGGCGACGCCGCGCCGGGGTGGCTCGTGCGCTGCCTGTCGGAGTTCGCCTTCCGCGGCGTCAACCTCAGCCGGATCGAGTCGCGTCCCTACCGTGGCCGGCTCGGTCACTACCGCTTCTTCCTCGACATGAACGGGCGTGTGGACGACCCGGCCGTGGAGGGGGCGATCGCCGCTCTGCGTTCGCACTGCGAGTGGGTTCGAGTCCTGGGCTCCTATCCCGCCTCGCCGCGGGGGTGAACGCCCCGTGAAGCCGGCGGTTCGGGTGGACGGCGTGGCTACACTTCGCGCGGCATGGCGGCCACCGCCCCGCCCACTCCATCTGCGCCACCGGCTCCAGTCGGGGTCCCGCCGCTGCCAGAGCACCAGCGGCGCGGGCCGGCTTCGGGCAGGGTGCTCGTCCTCAACGCGACGTACGAGCCGATCAACGTCTGCACGGTGCGCCGCGCCGCCGTACTGCTGCTCAAGGCCAAGGCCGAGGTTGTCGAGCACGCGAACTGGGAGCTGCGTTCGGAGCACACCGCCATGCCCCGCCCCGTGGTCATCCGCCTCGTCCAGTACGTCCGCGTCCCGCGCGACACCCACCGGCGCAAGATCACCCGCCGCGCCGTCTTCGCTCGCGACGGCTGGGAGTGCCAGTACTGCGGCACCCGCGCCCAGCTCACCGTTGATCACGTCATCCCGCGCTCCAAGGGCGGCACCTCCACCTGGGAGAATATCGTGGCCTCGTGCGCACCCTGCAACCGGCGCAAGGGCGACCGCCTGCCCAAAGTCGCTGACATGCACCCCCGCCTCACCCCACGACCACCCCACCCAGACGTCTTCATCCGGGTAGCCAGCCCCACGATCCCGGCGGCATGGCGCCAGTGGCTGCCGGAAGCGGCCTGAGCAGCACCAGACCGTTGGTCACTGCGCGTCGAGCGCGGAGCGCAGGTCGCGCTGGATGCTGGGCGCGCAGTACGGGCGGCCCCCCTCATCCTCGTCCTCGCTGAGCCCCTCGAGTTCCTCCTCGGCGCGTTCGCGAACGTAGAGGCGTGCGCGCTCGGCGGACTCCGTCTCCGCCGAGTAGTTCGTGACATCCACGAGGTGGTCCGGTCGCGCCCGGACGTCCCGGACGAGCTGAACCGCTTGGCGGCGTAGTAGGCGGCGTACGTCATCGCGCCTCTCCGCGCCGCCACAGAGCTCGACGAGGCTCCACCTGGCCGGCAGGCGGGCCTGCTCCGTGGGGGAGAGCACCGGCGCGACGGCGCGTTCGATCGTGCTGACGGCGGCGAGGGCGGCCGGCACGAGCGCAACGGCGAACCCCGCCGCGGCGACCGGTAGAGCGAGCCGCCGCACGCGGCCCAGCCCCCAGCCGATCACGGTGGCCAGGAGCAGCACCGGCAGCCCGAGCATCAACACTAACTGCGCGGTCTCAAGAAGGCCGTCGCCCCGGCTGAACGCGACCAGGGCGACGCATGCGCCCGTCGGTACCAACAGGACCCAGGCACGAGCCACCGCCGCGCCGACCGCGATGCTCGCCGCGATGAGCAGCACCCCGACCGCGACCCACCATGCCTCCTCGTCGACGCCGAGCTCGAAGGTGCGGAACAGCCCGGACGGCACCGTCGCCAGCAGCACCACGTAGATGGCCGCCGCGAGGAGGCGCACCCGCACGGGGCTCACCGCCTCGCTGGGGAAGACGAGCGGGAAGTGAATGGCCACATGACGGTGTCAGTGGCGCGATCCACAGTCCGCGGGCCCGCGCCCTTGGCGCGGCCCACGAGGGGCAGGCTGTCGGCCATGGGGCGGGATCGTAATCGCCTGGCCAGGTGGCGGCAGTGGCTACCCGAGCGCCGTCAGCCGAGCATGGTGAAATGCGCGTCCGCCGCCTCGTAGGCAGGTACCGCCCGGCGGTCGGCGCTGAGCAGCAGGGCGTCGTGCGCCGAAGCCGTCGCGCCCACGAGCGCGTCGTACAGCGCACCGCCACGGATGCCCGCTCGGACCGCTCGCGTGAGAGCATCCTGCAGATCGCCGCCGTCGAGCGCGAGCCAGCGTGTCGGGAAGGCACGTTCGAGCGCCTCGAGCACAATCGGCGCGGCGATGCGCTGACCGTACGGCATGCGACTGAGGGCCGAGGTCGTCTCGAAGGCCACGTGAGCGACAAGCCCAAGTTGCTCCCCGCGCAGTGCCTCGCGCGAGCGGGCGTGCGCCGAGTGCCACGGCGCGAGGGCGGCGATGACCACGCTCGTGTCCGGCGCTATCACCGCCGGACACGCTCTATCGCAGCCCGGGTCTGCTTCTCGTCGAGCGGCGCAACCGCGCGGTCGGGGACGATGACCGGGAACCCGTCCCGCTCCTCGACCCTGGCTGGGACCTCGGCGACCTGCAGCTCGAGCCGGCCATCCGCCGCAACCATCTCCAGCTCGGTCGCGCCCGCGATCCCGAGCTCGTCGCGAAGCGGCTTGGGGATCACGAGCCTCCCGACGGCGTCGATGGCAACACGCATGGCATCAGTTTACCAACAAGCGCCGTACCGAGGAAGCGGAAAGAGGCGGCGGGAGCCCTCCGGGAGACGAGGGCACAACCACGAAGGGCCCCGGTTGACTACCGGGGCCCTTCGCGTACAACACTGACTGGATTCGAACTCGGCTGCGTGTCCTTCCGCGCCCGGTAGGGGCGAGGGCCGGGGGGACGAGGTCCGGCGACGCGGCCGAGGGTGAGCCGGTTTGGATTCCGCCAAGCGGATCCAGTCCTACGACTACCGACCTAGCGGCCAGTCACCTCCAGGGTCCCGCAAAAACTAGAACTTCCGATTCGGACCACCTCCTTCCTCTGGTGCCGAAAACTTAGCAAAGCCCACTGACGTACTCGCCGAACGGTCAGCCGGAGGGGATGTCGACCGGCCCATCGCCGTCCTCGACGCTCTCGACGGCCTCGTCGGCGGCCTGCTCCTCGACCACGACGGCGACCGCGCTGACGGTGTCGTCGTCGCGCATGTTCATGATGCGAACGCCCTGGGTGAGCCGGCCCGTCTGGCGGATCTCGCCGGCTCGCGTGCGCTGCACCATGCCCTGGCCGGAGATCAGCACGAGCTCCTGGTGGGGGCGGACCACGAGCGCGCCGGCAAGCTCGCCGCGCGCCTCGACCGCCTTGATCGTGCCGACCCCCTTGGCGCCGCGCTTGGTCAGGCGGTACTCGGAGATCGGCGTGCGCTTGCCGTAGCCGTTCTCGGTGACCACGAGCAGCTCCATGTCGTCGCGTGCGACGTCCATGACGAGAACCGCGTCCCCCTCGCCGCTGACGTCCATCCCGCGCACGCCGGAGGTGTCACGGCCCATCGGGCGCGCCTGGCCCTCCTCGAAGCGCACGGCCATGCCGTTGCGCGAGACGATGAGCACGCGATCCCCGGCGTCGACGCGCCGGGTCGAGACCAGCTCGTCGTCCTCGCGGATGTTGATGGCGATGATGCCGTCGGCCTTGATCGGCGTGTTGTAGGCGCCGAACTCCGTCTTCTTGACCATGCCCCGCCTCGTGGCGAACACGAGGTGCTCGCTCTCGGCGAAGTCGCGCGTGGAGAGCACCGACTGCACCCGCTCCCCGTCACGCAGGGGCAGGATGTTGACCAGCGCGCGCCCCTTGGCGGTGCGCTGCATCTCCGGGAGCTCGTAGACCTTGGAGCGGTAGACCTTCCCGCGGTTGGAGAAGAAGAGCAAGAAGTCATGCGACGAGCACACGAAGAGGTGCTCGATGAAGTCGCCGTCCTTCATGTCCATCCCGATGACGCCGCGGCCGCCGCGGCGCTGCTGGCGGTAGGTGGCCAGCGGCAGGGCCTTGATGTAGCCCGACTTGGTGATGGTGATGACCATCTGCTGGTCGGGGATGAGATCCTCGATGTCGATCTCGTCCTCGGAGTCGGCCAGCAGGGTGCGCCGCTCGTCGCCGAAGCGCTCGCTCACCTCCCGCAGCTCCTCCTTGATGAGCGCGAGGACCTTGTCCTCGTCGCCCAGCAACTCGCGCAGCTCGCGAATGCGCTCGAGCTTGTCGGCGTGCTCGGTCTTGATCGCGTCGCTCTCCAGCGCGGTGAGCTGGGAGAGGCGCAGGTCGAGGATCGCCGTGGCCTGGATGACCGTCAGCTCGAAGCGCGCGACGAGCTCTCCGCGGGCCGTCTCGCGATCGCGTGAGCCGCGGATGAGCTCGATGATCGCGTCGAGGTTGTCCAACGCGATGAGCAGGCCCTCGAGCACGTGCACGCGGCGCTGGAGCTCGGCGAGCTCGTGCTTGGAGCGACGCACCACGACCTCGCGCTGGTGGAGCACGTAGTTGTGGATCACCGCGCGGAGATCCAGTGTGCGCGGCACGTTGTCCACCAGCGCGACCATGTTCACGCCGAAGGTCGTCTGCATCGACGTGTGCTTGAACAGCTTGTTGAGGACGATGCGCGGGTCGGCGTCGCGCTTGAGCTCGATCACCAGGCGCATCCCGCCGCGCTGGCTGGAGTGGTCCTCGATGTTGCTGATCTCGGTGAGCTTCTTCTCCTGCACCAGGCCGGCGATCTTCTGAATCAGCCCGCCCTCGCCGCCCTTCTTCACCGAGTAGGGGAGCTCGGTGACGATGATGCCCTCCTTGCCGCGGCCGAGGTCCTCGATGTGCGCGGTGGCGCGCACCCGCACCCGACCGCGGCCGGTCTCGTAGGCGTCGCGGATGCCCTGCCGCCCGACGATGACCCCGCCGGTCGGGAAGTCGGGGCCCTTGATGTGATGCATGAGCCCGTTGACGTCCATGTCGGGGTCGTCGATGTAGGCGACGACCGCGTCGATGACCTCGCGCAGGTTGTGGGGCGGGATGTTGGTCGCCATGCCCACCGCGATTCCCGCGGCGCCGTTGACCAGCAGGTTGGGGAAGCGCGAGGGGAGCACCGTCGGCTCCCGCGTGCGCCCGTCGTAGTTGGGCACGAAGTCGACGGTGTCGGAGTCGAGGTCGCGCAGCATCTCCATCGCGATGCGCGAGAGGCGGGCCTCGGTGTATCTCATCGCCGCAGCCGGATCGTCGTCGATGGAGCCGAAGTTGCCCTGGCCGTCGACCAGGGGGTAGCGCATGGAGAAGTCCTGGGCGAGGCGGACGAGCGTGTCGTAGATGGCCGAGTCGCCGTGGGGGTGGTAGTTGCCCATCACGTCGCCCACGATGCGCGCGCACTTGGAGTAGCCGCGGGTCGGCCCCAGGCCGTTCTCGGACATGGAGAACAGGACGCGGCGGTGGACGGGCTTGAGACCGTCACGCACGTCGGGCAGGGCGCGCCCGACGATGACCGACATGGCGTAGTCCAGGTACGCCGACTTCATCTCGTCCTCCAGCGCGCGGGGCTCGATGTTCCCGCCGCCGATCACGTCAGTGGCTGCCATGTGCTCTCACCTCCTGGCTGGGGCGGTGGGTGGGACGGCTCATACGTCGAGGTTGGCGACCTTGCGCGCGTTGTCCTCGATGAACAGGCGCCGGGGCTCGACCTGGTCGCCCATGAGCATCGAGAAGATGAGGTCGGCCTGGGCGGCGTCCTCGATGGTGACCCGCGCCAGCGTGCGCGAGGAGGGGTCCATCGTGGTCTCGCGCAGTTGCTCGGCGTTCATCTCGCCCAGCCCCTTGAAGCGCTGCAGGGGGATGCCCTTGCCGGCCACGCGCATCACGGTCTCGCGCAGGGCGGTGAAGTCGTCGGCCTCCTCCGTGGTGTCCTTGAAGGCCACGGTGAAGGGCGGCGAGCCGGCCAGGTCGGTCAGAGCCGCATGCACGCGCACGAACTGGCGGTACTCCTGGCTGTCGAACAGCGCCTTGGGCAGGCGGTGGGTGCGGGCCAGGCCGGTGCGCTCCTCGACACCGCGCACGATGATGCGCCCGTCCTCGCGCGAGAGGAGCGTGGTCGTATGGGGCGCCCCCACGACCACCTCGCGCTCGAGCAGGCGCAGCGCGCCCTCGATGTCGGTGACCTGCTCCCCCAGCAGCCCGGAGTCCTCGAGGAACTCGACGGCCTCGCTTCCGTGCTCGGCACGCAGCGCGCTGGACCATCCCTCGTACTGGTGGAGCAGCTTGGTGAACCGCTGCCAGCGGGCGTCGGTGAGCCTGAGTTGTGCGTTGTGGTGGTCGGTGATCACCATGCGCTCGAGCTTGTCCGACAGCAGGACCTCCTCCAGCTCACTCTCCTTCTCGATGTACTGCTCGCGGCTGCCCTGCTTGATCTTGTACAGCGGAGGCTTGGCGATGTACACGTACCCCTGTTCGATCAACTCCGGCATCTCCCGGAAGAGAAGCGTGAGTATCAGCGTTCTGATGTGGGCGCCGTCGACGTCGGCATCAGTCATGACGATCAGCTTGTGGTAGCGGGCGCGCCCGATGTCGAAGTCGTCGCGGATGCCGGTGCCCATGGCGGTGATCAGTGCCTGGATCTCGACGTTCTGGAGCACCTTGTCGATCCGGCTCTTCTCGACGTTGAGGATCTTGCCGCGCAGGGGCAGGACCGCCTGCGTGGAGCGGTCGCGCCCCTGCTTGGCCGAGCCGCCGGCGGAGTCGCCCTCCACCACGAAAATCTCGGTGAGCGCAGGGTCCTTGACCGAGCAGTCGGCCAGCTTGCCCGGCAGCGTGGAGTTCTCCAGCGCGGACTTGCGTCGCGTGAGGTCGCGGGCGTTGCGCGCGGCGGCGCGCGCGTGGGCCGCGGAGACCGCCTTGCGGATGATCGCCCGCGACTCGCGCGGGTTCTCCTCCAGGAACTCCGACAGGCGCGCGTTCACGATCGACGCGACGAAGCCCTCGATGCCGGGGTTGCCCAGCTTGGTCTTGGTCTGGCCCTCGAACTGCGGGTCCTGGAGCTTGGCCGAGATGACCGCCGTCAGGCCCTCGCGGATGTCCTCGCCGGAGAGGTTCTCGTCGCGCTCCTTGAGCTCGCCGGTCTTGCGCGCGTAGGCGTTCACCGTTCGCGTGAGCGCCGCGCGGAAGCCCGACATGTGCGAGCCGCCCTCGTGGGTGTTGATGTTGTTGGCGAAGGAGAAGATCGACTCCTGGTACGTGGAGTTCCACTGCATCGCCACCTCGACCGAGCCCTCGTCGCTCTCACCCTGGAAGAACACGATCTTGTTGCCCAGCGTGTCCTTGTTGGCGTTGAGGTGAGCCACGAAGTCCTCGATGCCGCCCTCGTAGCGAAACTCGACCTCGCGCCCGTCGCCGCGCTCGTCGCGCAGGTGGATGCGCAGGCCGCGGGTGAGAAATGCCGTCTCGCGCAGGCGCGTCTCAAGGATCTCGAAGTCGAAGTCGATGACCTCGAAGATGTCGGCGTCGGGCATGAAGGTGATCTCCGTGCCGTGCTCGTCGGTCGACTCACCCTTGGTCAGCGCGTTCTGCGGTTGGCCGCGCTCGTAGTCCTGCAACCAGGTGGAGCCGCCGCGGCGCACCTCGACGTGCAGCGTCTCCGACAACGCGTTGACCACCGAGACGCCGACGCCGTGCAGGCCGCCGGAGACCTTGTAGCCCCCGCCGTCGCCGAACTTGCCGCCGGCGTGCAGGACGGTGAGCACGACCTCGACGGCCGACTTGCCCTCCTTCTCCATGGTGTCCACCGGGATGCCCCGCCCGTCATCGCGCACGGTGACCGAGTTGTCGGGGTGGACGGTGATGTCCACCGTGGAGCACTGGTCGGCCAGGGCCTCGTCGACGGAGTTGTCCACGACCTCCCAGACGAGGTGGTGCAGGCCGCGTAGGCCCGTCGAGCCGATGTACATGCCCGGGCGCTTGCGTACGGCCTCCAGGCCCTCCAGGACGGTGATGTCCTGCGCGTCGTATGTCCCGCGTCCGCGGGTGCTGTCGTCAGTGGCCAATGGTTCCTCCGTCAACGTGCGAGCGCCCCGGTTCCGCGCGCTTGTCGGCACGGCCGGGGCGGGGCGCTCAAGAGGTCATATGATAGCACGCTGACAGCGTCGTCCTCGGTGTCATAAACACACGAAAGTGCTGCAAAACAGGACTAAAATTGCGCACCGCTCAGCCCCTCGCCCGGCCCGCGCCGACCCGGCACCGCAGCCCTGTCACGCGCGGCGCACCGAGCGCCGCGTTCAGGGCATCGACGAGCCCCGGCCCGAGCAGCTCCAGCTCCTGGGCCCAGACCGAGGACGAGCAGGCCAGGGTCACGGTGCCCTCGCGCTCGGCCACCGGCTCGGCCTGCCCTGCCATCAGGCCGCCGGCGACCTCCGGCCAGATCCGCTGCACATCGGCCAGCAGGGTCGCCGGCGCCACGCGGGCGGCCAGCGCCTCCACGGCGCCCGCCAGCGGCACCACGGCGCGGCGGTACCTCACGCAGCACGCTCCTGCGCGGTCGTGAGCGTCACGGCGGCGCCGTCGCGCACGGCCACGCGGATCACATCGGCGCCCTCGGCGCCCGGCACATTGGCGACGTCGGTCGTGGTGATCACGCTCTGGCCGCCGTCGCGGACCAGCCGCCGCACCAGCGCGGTGCGGCGGTCGGAGTCCAGCTCGCTCATGACGTCGTCGAGCAGTAGCAGGGGCGGACGTCCCCGCGCCGCGCCGAGCACCTCGCGCTCGGCCAACAGGAGCGCCAACAGGCCCAGGCGCTGCTCGCCCCGCGAGCCGTACGTGCGCAGCTCGCGCCCGTCGCGCAGCAGAGCGAGATCGTCGCGGTGGGGCCCATGGCCGGTGAAGCCGCGCTCGAGGTCAGCGTCCAGCCGCTCGCCCAGCTCGGCGGCCAGGGCCTCCGGGTCCACGGCGCGTGTGCGCGGGCGGAAGCGCAGTTCGAGCTCGCCGTGCAGGCCCAGTTGCTGTGCGGCGGTCGCGAAGGGCGTGACGAGGTCGGCGACCACGGCCGCCCGGTCGTCGCGCAGGGCGATCCCGTGACGGGCCAGTTCCAGGTCCCACGCTTCGAGCGCGTGCCGGGGGACGAGCCCAGCGCGCACGCGGGCCAGCAGCGCGTTGCGTTGGGCCAGCGCCCGCGCGTAGGCCCGTCGCGTCGCGGCTCGAGCGGGGCGGGCCGCGGCCACGACCTGGTCGAGGTGTGCGCGGCGTAGCGCCGGAGGCCCCTTGACAAGCTCCAGGCGGTCGGGCAGGAAGACGGAGACCAGTGGGCGGAAGCTGACATCGAGCAGCCGCTCCACCGGCGCCCCGTCAGCGAGCAGCCGCTTGACCTCCCCCGGCGCGTAGCCGACCTTCAGCGCGTGCGTGGTTCCCTCCGTGTCGACCAGGTCAACCTCGGCCCGCGCGGCCTGGGCACCGAAGCGCAGCACCTCGCGCTCGTTGGCCGTCCGGCAGGAACGTCCGGTGCAGGCGAAGTACACCCCTTCGAGGAGGTTGGTCTTGCCGGCGCCGTTGGGGCCGTGGACCACCGTCAGGCCGCCACCCGGGACGACATCGGCCGCCGCGTAGGTGCGAAAGTCGCGCAGCCGCAGACGTGTGACGCGCATCGCCCGCTCAGACGTTGAGCCTGATCGGCATGATCAGGTAGAGGAAGCCGCTGTCGTCGGCCGCCTCGATCAGGCCGGGACGGATCGGGCTGATGAGCTTGAACACCAGGTCGCGTGACTCGATGGTCTCCAGGCCGTCGCGCAGGAAGTCGGGGTTGAACCCGATCTCGAAGGGCTCCCCGGTGAACGGCACAGGTAGCGATTCCGTGGCCTCGCCGACGTCAGGGGTCTGCGCGCTCACCGTCAGCTCGCCCTCGGCGAAGCGCAGGCGGAGCGGTGCGTTCTTCTGGGCCATGAGGCTCATGCGGCGCACGACCTCCGTCAACTCGCCCCCGGCCAGGCGCAGCTCATGCTCGTAGGCGTCGGGCAGGAGCTGGCTGTAGTTGGGGAATTGGCCATCGATCAGTCGTGAGGACAACACGACGCCGTCCACCGCGAAGATGACCTGATTCTCCCGCACCGTCACGCTGAGCGTGTCGGCTTCGGTGGCAGTGGCGATCCGCGCCAGCTCCTGAAGGGCCCGAGCGGGCACATTGGCCTCCACCGGGCCGGCAAGAGGGGTCTCCAGGCGCGTCTCCTTGACGCTGAGACGGTAGGAATCGGTGGCCACCATGCGCAGCTCGGTCCCCGAGGCGGAGACCAGGACGCCGGTGAGAATCGGGCGGGTCTCGTCGCGTGAGGCCGAGCGGGCGACCATGACCACCGTCTCGATGAACGCGGCGGCGGGAACCGTGACGCTCGCGTCACCCTCGCCCGGCTCGGGAAACGGCGGGAAGTCCTCTGCGCGCAGGGTGCGCAGGTGGAACGTGGCGCTGCCGGCGACGAGCTCCACGTCGCCCTGACCGGGGCGGAGCTCGAGGGTCAGACCGTCGCCTGGCAGCGAACGGACGACTTCGAGAGTCAGCCGTGCGGGAAGCACGACTGTGCCCTCGCGCTCGACCTCGGCGACGAGGGGGACGCGGAGGCCAACCTCCATGTCGGTGGCCCGCAGCTCCACGGCCCCGTCACGGGCGATGATCTGCACGCCCGACAGCGCCTGGACCGCGCTGCGCGTGGAGGCGACACGCGACACGGTACCGAGTTGGGCGAGCAGGTCGGCCTTGGAGGTCGTCAGCTTCACGGTGAGCACCTCATGGAACTAAAGGGATATATAGGAGTTGTAGGGCCTGTGGACATGTGCGCGGATGCGTGCGGGTCGGCCAGTCTGTCAGGCGCAGCGGTCAGCACTGTTGGCGGTCCAGGAGGGCGCGGATGCGTGCGGCTGCGATGCGGGCGCCCGCATCGTCCTCGAGGCGGGTCGCGGCCCGGCGGCACGCATGCAGGACGGTCGTGTGGTTGCGCCCGCCGAAACGGCGCGCGATGGAGGGGAGGCTCTCACTGGTGTGCTCGCGCGCCAGGTACATGGCCAGCTGGCGAGGCCAGGCCAGCCGGGCCGATCGGTCAGCCGAGACGAGCTCCTCGTGGCGAATGCCGAAGACTTCGCAGGTCGCCGCCTGAATCGCCTCCACGGACGTGGCGGGCTGTGCGCGACGCACCGGCCCGTAAAGGCCGTTTAGGACCTCGTGAGCAAGCTGCTTGTCGATCTGCTTGCCGGTCAGCGAGTGGTAGGCGACCACGCGGATGAAGGCGCCCTCCAGGGCCCGCACGTTGCCCTCGATGCGCTCGGCGACCACTTCCAACGCCCCCTCGTCGGCCATGACGATGCCGTCGTGCTGAGCACGCTTGCGCAGCACGGCCAGACGCTGGTGGCGGTCGGGGCTCGCAAGGCCGGCGACCAGCCCGGAGGCGAAGCGCTCGCGCAGGCGCGCTTCGAGGTCGCCGAGGTCGCCCGGCGTGCGGTCGGAGGTGAGCACGAGCTGTGCACCACCGTCGCGAAGGCTGTTGAAGGTGTGGAAGAACTCCTCGGCGGTGCGCGTCTTGCGCTCGAGGAACTGCACATCGTCCACGAGCAGCACGTCGACCCCGCGCAAGGCGCGCTTGAAGGCGGCCTGACGATCGTGATCTCGACTTCCCACTGCGGTCACGAAGGCGTTGGTGAAGGCCTCGCCGGTCAGGTATCGCGTGGTCAGGCTGTCGCCCGTGCCGCGCACGTAATGGGCGATGGCTTGGAGCAGGTGGGTCTTGCCCACCCCGGGCGGCCCGTAGAGGAAGAGCGGGTTGTAGGCCTGGCCGGGAAGCTCGGCGACAGCGAGGGCGGCCGCGTGCGCGAACCGGTTGCCGTCGCCGATGACGAACTGGCCGAAGGTCAGCTTGTCGCTCAGGGGCTCGGGCGCCAGCGCGAGCTCCGGGTCGCCCGCGGCCGCTTGGGCGCCGGGGGGACAGCGCCCCTGGGAGTCCTCGCGCGGCGTGGACCGCGCCACCACGTCCACGGTCACCCCGTCACCCAGCACCACGGCGGCGCACGTCTGCAGCATGTCCGCGAAGCGGTCGGCCACCCAGGCGCGCAGGGCGTCGGGGGCCTCCAGCACGAGGCGGTTCCCGTCGCGGGTCCGCGGGCGGAGCGCGGCCAGCCAGATGTCGTAGACGTCGGACGAGACCGCGCGTCGCAGCTCGGTCTGGATCAGGGGCCAGGCGTGCGCGAGCGGCAGGTCCACAGCAGGGGTTGACGACTCCTTCGGAGCAGGGTTGTGTCTGGCGAGGAGCGGCCCCCGAAGGGCCGCGGAAGGCGGGCAGAGTAGCACTGGGTCGTCGACCCTCCGACGGCTGACAGGGAGGACTCCGCAAACGCCGGGAAAGACCTCCGCACACAGGCTGTGGGGACCTGTGCGCAGGACTGTGGACGGTCCCGGTGGGCTAGGCTCCGCTGCCCCGGCCGCCGGCCTCACGTCGTCCGCAGCCGATCACCCCATGAAGCGCACCTACCAGCCCAAGAAGCGCAAGCGCGCACGGACCCACGGGTTCCGCTCCCGTATGGCCTCCAAGGCCGGACGGCGCGTGATCAAGCGCCGGCGCACCAAGGGCCGCGCGCGCCTGACCGTCTGACCGCTCGCGTGGAGGATCTGCCGGCCCCGCGCAGCGCGCCCCGCCGGCCCCGCCGCGGCGGTCGCCTATCGCGCAGCGCGGACTTCGAGCGCGTCTACCGCCAGGGTCGCGCGCACGGCAACCGCACTCTCGTGCTCCACGCCTTCACACGTGCCGGTAATGAACCGGACGGCGGGGACGATGTCGAGGCCCGGGCGCGCATCGGCCTGTCGGTGTCGCGCAAGGTCGGCGGTGCGGTGGAGCGCAACCGGGTCAAGCGCCTGCTGCGCGAGGCCTTCGCCGCCGAGCAGCACCGGGCGCCCGCCGGACACGACGTCGTCGTCGTCGCGCGCCCGCAGGCCCGCGGTCTGGCCGACCGCGAGGGCCTGTCCGGCGTGCGCGAGTCCCTGGGCGAGCTGTTGGATCAGGCGCGCGAGGCCGCACAGCGGAGTCGGACCCGATGAGCTTCGTGCGCCGCGCCGTCCTGGTTCCCGTGCGCGCCTACCAGGTGCTCATCTCACCCGCCCTCCCTGCGCGCTGCCGGTACCACCCCACCTGCTCGCAGTACGCCGTCGAGGTGATCAGCCAGTTCGGCATACTGCGGGGCGTGGTGCTCGCCGGCTGGCGCCTGCTGCGCTGCAACCCCTTCAGCGCCGGGGGCCTCGATCCGGTGTCCTCGCAGCGCCTGTTCCACCGTCACCGAAGCTCCCACGCCTGACCATGCCCGCGGTCATCCCCCCCTTCTCCTGGTTCGTCGACCTCTTCGAGCCGGTCCTCGTCTTCTTCTACGGCCTCGTCGGGAGCTGGGGCGTGGCGATCATCCTGCTCGTCGTGGCGGTGCGCATCGTGCTGGTGCCCCTCACCCTCAAGCAGATGCGCTCCATGCAGGCCATGGCGCACCTGGCGCCGGAGATGAAGGAGATCCAGCGCAAGTACAAGGACGACAAGCAGCGCCAGCAGCAGGAGATGATGAAGCTCTACAAGGAGAACAAGGTCAACCCCGCCGCCTCCTGCCTGCCGCTCGTCGCTCAGATGCCCGTCTTCATCGCGCTCTTCTACCTCTTGCAGGACGGCCTCAAGGTGGACATCTGCGGCAGTGCGCTCAACGGGCGGAACCCCGCGGACATCGTCTGCGGCGAGATCGCGCCCGGCTCCGCCGATTTTCTCTTCATCGCCGACCTGACCGACAAGGCGGGCGGCTGGGTCCTCGCGCTGCTCATCTTCCTCTACATCAGCTCCCAGCTGGTGGCCAGCCTGGTATCGCTGACCACGGCGGACAAGATGCAGCGGCGCCTGTTCCTGGCGCTGCCCTTCGTCTTCGTCCTGTTCATCATCAACTTCCCGGCTGGGCTGATCGTCTACTGGATCACGACCAACATCTGGACCGCCGGACAGGGCTATCTGATCCGACGCAAGATCGGTCCGATCGCGCCGCCCAAGCCGGAGGGCGAGCAATCGACGAGCTTCCGCGACATGATCCAGAAGATGATGGGCGCCGACGAGCCCGCCCCGGCCACGGCTGGCGCCGGTGGTGGTGCCAAGCGCAGGTCCAGCAGCCCGCCGCCCCCACCACCGCGCAAGAAGAAGAAGCGCTCGGGGCGTCGGCGATGAGCGAGTCCGCGGCGCTGCAGGAACTGCTCGAGCGCGTGGTCGTGGGTATCGGCCTCGAGGGGTCGCGCGTCGAGGTGCTGGAGGACGACGAGTCGCTGACGGGGGTTGTCCACGGTGAGGAGCTCGGCCTCTTCATCGGGCGCCACGGCCAGACCATCGACGCTGTTCAGCACCTCGCCCAACGGGCGGTCGGCGCCGGCCAGGCCACCCGGCGCATCGTGATCGACGCGGAGGGCTACCGCGCCCGCCGCGCGACGGCGCTGCACGGACAGGCCGACGACGCCGCGGCCGAGGCGCTGCGCAACGACCGGGCTGTAGCGCTGGATGCCATGGTGCCCAGCGAACGCAAGCTCGTGCACGAGCACCTGCGCGAGCGCGGGGACGTCGAGACCTGGAGCGAGGGCGACGAGCCCGACCGCCACCTCGTCATCGCCCCGCTGAACCGCCACTGAGCGCGCCGACGTTTCACGTTTTTCTTCCCGGTGTAACACTTCGCCCATGGTCGATCTGACCGACCGCGACCGCGGCATCGTGGCCGGGCTGCTCATCGGGCAGGGCTCCTTCGGGGGCGACGGCCGCCAGCCGCACGTGATCCTGCGGATGCACGTGCGCCACGAGCGCCTACTGCGCTGGCTGGTGGAGCGCTTCCCACGCTCGCGCCTCTACGGCCCCTACCACCACGGCGGACGCTCGTACTTCCAGTGGACGGCCCGCGGCCCGGCTCTGGTGGACGACCTGCTGCCGGTGCTCGAGGAGATCGTGACGCCCGATCTCGATGTCCACGGTGCTCAGCGCCTGACCGAGATGAGCGATCGTTACGCCGATGTCATCGCGCGACGACGCGGCTGACGGCCGGCGGTCGACCCGGCCATCCTCGGGTCGAGTGACGGTCCCCGAGCGCCTGGCCGAGCTGTCGAGTCGCTACCGCCTACCCGCCGGAGCGCAAGACCGCCTGGCGGTGCTGTTGGAGCTCCTGGCCCAGCCGATCGCCCCCACGGCGGTCCACGAGCCGAGCGACGCGGTCGACCTGCATGTCGCAGACGCCTTGGCCGGCCTGGAGCTCGAGCAGGTGCGTGGCGCCGAGCGGATCGCCGACCTCGGCGCCGGCTCCGGCGTACCCGGCCTCGTCCTGGCCGCGGCCCTGCCCGGGGCTGAGGTGTCGCTGGTCGAGGCTGTCGCGCGCAAGGGCGGCTTCCTCGAACGGGCGGTGGCCGCCATGGAGCTCACCAACGCCCGCGTGATCGTCGCACGCGCGGAAGGGTGGACCGAGGGCCGCGACCGCCAGGATCTGGTGACGGCCCGTGCCCTGGCCGAGCTGCCCGTGCTCGTCGAGTACGCGGCGCCGCTGCTCGCGCCGGGAGGTGCGCTGGTGGCTTGGAAGGGCCGGCGAGACCCTGTCGAGGAGGCGGACGGGGCCGCTGCGGCCGCCGTGACAGGCCTTGAGGCCTGTCCGCCCCTGTCTGTCACCCCGTTCCCGGGCGTCGAGGACCGCCATCTCTACCTCTACCTGAAGCTTGGAGACACACCGCTCCGCTTTCCACGTCGGCCAGGAATTGCCCGCAAAAGACCGATCCGAGCCTCGGGTAGAGGCTGAGTTATCAGCCTTATGACGGGTATTGACCCTGCTCTCTGACCGGAGCCAAAGCTACGCTTGACCACGGATGGGCACCGTCTACGCGATCGCCAATCAGAAGGGCGGGGTCGGCAAGACGACTACCGCGGTCAATGTCGCCGCCTGCATTGCCGAGGCCGGGCACGCCACGTTGCTGGTCGACATCGACCCGCAGGCCAACGCCACGGTCGGCCTCGGCCTCGACAAAGCGCAGCGCCCCAGCATCTACGACGTGCTCTGCGGTGACGTCACCGCCGCTGAGGCCATTCGGCCCTCGGCCATCGACGGGCTCTCCGTGTTGGCCGCCCACCCCGACCTGGCCGGTGCCAACGTCGAGCTGCCGCGCAGTCCGGGCTCCGAGACCCGGCTGCAGGAGGCGCTGGCCGACGTGCGCGACGACTACGCGCACGTCCTGCTGGACTGCCCACCGTCCCTGGGCCCGCTGACGGTCAACGCCCTCGTGGCCGCCGACCAGGTCATCGTGCCCGTGCAGACCGAGTACTTCGCGCTCGAGGGCCTGGCCGGGCTGCTGGACACGCTGGCCCTCGTGCAGCGCACGCTCAACCCGCGCCTCACCGTGGCCGGGATGTTGCTCACCATGCACGACGGGCGCACGCGTCTGGCCCGCGACGTCGAGGAGGAGGTTCGCCGCCACTTCCCGCGTCTGGTCTTCGACACGGTCATCCCGCGCAACGTGCGTGTCGGCGAGGCGCCCTCCTACGGCCGACCCGTGATCCACCACGACCCCACCTGCCCGGGCGCCGACGCCTACTTCGCGCTCGCCGCCGAAGTAGCCGGCCGTGGCTGAGGCGCCCGTGGATCACCGTCTGACCATGTCTTCGCTCGCTCATGTGCGCCGCACACCGGGCTCACTGCGTCCTCGTCAGCCGGCGCCCACGAGCCCCTCAACCGACGGCCGCGGCCATGGCTGAGCGGGGCATGGGTCGCGGCCTGGCCGCGCTGTTCGCAGCCTCCGAGGAGGGCGAGCCCGACCGTCAGGAGCTGCGCGAGCTCGCGGTCGAGCTCATCGAGCCCAACCCCAAGCAGCCACGCCGGGACTTCGACGAGGGGGCCCTGCAGGGCCTGGCCGGCTCGCTGGCCGAGCGTGGGATCCTCCAGCCGGTGCTGGTCCGCCCGCGCCGCGGCGGTACCTACGAACTGGTGGCCGGAGAGCGACGCTGGCGCGCCGCGAAGATCGCCGGGCTGGCCACCGTGCCCGCCCTCGTGCGCGAGCGCGACGACGCCCAGGCTCTTGAGCTCGCCCTCATCGAGAACATGGCCCGGGAGGACCTCAACCCGGTCGAGGAGGCGCGCGCCTGCGCCGCCCTGGTGGAGGAACTTGGCCTCACCCGCGAGGAAGTTGGCCGCCGCGTGGGCCGTAGCCGCGTTGCGGTCTCCAACCTCATGCGCCTGCTCGACCTCCCCGACGAGGCCCTGGGCGCCATGCAGCGGGGCGACCTGACCGAGGGCCACGGCCGCGCCATCTTGCTGGCCGACGACCACGCCGACCGCCGCCGCCTGGCCCGCGACGCCGCCGAGGCCGGCTGGTCGGTGCGCGTCCTCGAGCAGCGCGCACGGGAGGCGGGCGCAGGCGACGCGGCCCGTGACGCGCGCCCCGGAGGGGGAACGCCTGTTCCCCACCCCGACCAGGAGGAGGCCGCCGCGGAGATCGCCCAGACCCTCTCCGCCGCCCTGGGCCGCGAGGTCCGCGTCCGTCCCCGCCACGACGGCTACACGGTCGAGTTGACGGTCGCCGGACCCGACGACGCCGCCTCTCTCGCGCGCTACCATCCGCGCTCCCCCGGGGCGATTAGCTCAGTCGGTTAGAGCGCTTCTCTGATAAGGAAGAGGTCCCAGGTTCGAGTCCTGGATCGCCCACTCAGGGAAAGCCCCGCTCCGG
>JBBJOB010000076.1:0-8684 GCA_037721455.1 Solirubrobacteraceae bacterium
GCCCGGACGAGGAGCCGCCGGGGCCGACGGACACCGTCGTGTGGTGCACGCGCCCTCCGTAGGTTCGACGCGGCGCTGGCCGGCGTTCCTGGTCGCGCTCCTGGCCACCGCCGCGTTCATCGAGCTGCGCGCGCTGGACCAGGGTCGCTGGTCCTACGCCGAGTCGATGCCCACGGTGTTCACCATGGGCCTTTCGCCGCTGGTCCAGCTCGCCCTCACGGGCACGCTGGCCGTGCTCATCGCCTGGCGCGCAGGCGGGCCAGCCCGGCCGCGGTGAGGCCCAGCAGCGGGAGCTGCACCAGCGGCACCAGCCCGACGCCTCCCACCGTGGGCATGGCCGGCCGGTAGGCCCAACGTCCCCGCGCGAGCGCGCAGCGTTCGATGCCAAGCGCGGCGCCGGCCAGGCCTGCGGCGAGCACGGCCGGCGAGCGATGGCCCGCCCGCGCCGCCGGCAGGGCGACGGCCACCGTGAGCAGGGCGTCGCCCAGCGCCGCGCGCAACACCGTCCGTGGCGTCGGCGGGCACGTGTTCAACGGAAGCTGTGCGACCTCCCAGACGAGGTTCAGCGCCAGTGCCCAGCAGGCCAGGCGGCGGTGCTCCCCGGCGTTCGACGGGGCCCCAGGAGGGCGTGTCAGGACGCGGATTCCTCCTCCGCCGGAGCGCCGGCGCCCCGCCGACGCACCGCCCGGTCGATCAGCGGCGCGCCGACCCCCAGCACGATGAGACCTGCGACCGCGGCGAGGAACTCCGGCGAGGTCGGGTCGCCCAGCGTGCTGCCCAGGGCCACGTGGAGAAAGGTGCCGGGGATCATCCCGATCGCCGTGGCCAGCACGTAGTCACGGGTGCTCACGCTGGTCACGCCGCACACGTAGTTCAGGACGTTGAAGGGCGCCACCGGCAACAGCCGCGCGTAGAGGACCGCCATGAAGCCGCGCCGGCCTATCCACTCGTCGATGCGGCGCATGCGCTCGCCGGCGACCCGCTCCACGTCCTTGCGACCGAGCTTGCGACCCAGCAGGAACGCGCCGACGGCGCCGATCGTGGCCCCCACCAGCGACAGCACCGTCCCGGCGAGGACGCCGAACACGGCCCCGGCCGCGACGGCGGGGATGATGCCGGGGAACAGCAGGACGGTCAGGATCGCGTACGCCACGACGAACATCAACGGTGCCAGGACGCCGGCGTCATCAATCGCCTGCTCGGCATCCGCCTGGCTCGGGCCGCCCACGAAGAGGAACGCCGCAGTGACCGCAAGCACCAACCCGAAGAAGATGGTGAGGCGTAGCTTCGGCGACGAGAGGAAGCGGGTCATCGCCGGGCTGCGCCGAGCTGGCAAGATGCGCGGCCGTGGCCCTCGGACCCGGATCTGCGCTCCCGCCCGACCTGGAGGTTATGGACGCCGAGGGGCGGATGACGGCGCTGCCGGTGCGCCCGGGGGAGGCGACGCTGCTCATCTTCCTGCGCCACCTGGCCTGACTGCCCTGTCAGGAGCACCTCGTGGAGGTCGCCGAGCACAACGCGGAGATCGAGGCCGACATCGCAGTGGTGACCTTCTCGCAGCCGGGTTTCCTGCGCGCCTTCGAGGAGCAGATGGGCCTGCCCTTCCCGGTCTACGCCGACCCTGATCGCGCCGTCTACAAGGCCTTCGGCTTCGAGCGGGGCTCCTTCGCGCGGGTGTGGCTCGACCCGCGGGTCCTGCTTCGCTACGTCCAGCTCCTGCGCCGCGGCCGGCGCCTGCAGCGCTCCGACGAGGACATGCTGCAGCTCGGCGGCGATGTGGTCATCGACCGTCGGGGGCGCCTGGCCTGGATCCATCGCAGTGAGGGCCCCGAGGACCGCCCGACCGTGGAGACCGTGGCCTCCGCGGTCCGTCAGGCGGCCTGACCCGTGCGCCGCTACGACCTCGCGGTCCTCGGCGCCGGCAGCGCCGGCCTGGTGGCGGCCATCGGCGCCGCCCGTCTGGGCGCCCGCGTGGTGCTCGTGGAGCGCGAGCGCACGGGCGGTGACTGCCTGTGGACCGGCTGCGTGCCCAGCAAGAGCCTGCTGGCCACCGCCGATCTGGCCCACAGGATGCGCGCGGCCGGCGAGGTCGGGCTCGCGCCGGCGCAGCCCGAGATCGATCTCGCCCGCATCATGGCGCGTATCCACCAGGTCCAAGCGGACATCGCCGTGCACGACGCTCCGGAGCGCCTGCGGTCCGAGGGCGTCGAGGTCATCCACGGAGAGGGGCGCTTCGAGGCCCCGGGCCGGCTCCTCGCGGGCACGCGGCTCGTGCGCTATCGCCGCGCCCTCGTGGCGACGGGCTCCCGGCCGGTGCTTCCTCCCGTGCCGGGGCTCGAGGGCATGGACCCGCTCACGCCTGCGCTCACGACCGACACCGTATGGGAACTCGACGCGCTGCCGCAGCGGCTGGCCGTGCTCGGGGGCGGCGCCACCGGGTGCGAGCTCGCGCAGGCCTTCGCGCGCCTGGGCAGCGCCGTCACGCTCGTGGAGACGAGCGAGCGGCTCCTGTCCGTCGAGGAGCCCGAGGTCGGCACGCTGATCGCGCAGCGCCTGCGAGCCGAGGGCGTCGAGGTGTGCACGGGGACTAGCGCGGAGCACCTCGACGGGCGCACGTTGACGCTCACCGACGGTCGCCGGGTGCCCTTCGACCGGATCCTCGTGGCCACGGGACGCGTGCCGCGCAGCGAGGGCCTGGGCCTCGAGGCCATCGGGGCGCGGACCGCCGAAGATGGCGCGATAGAGGTCGATGCAACTCTGCGCACGACGGCGCGCGGCGTGTTCGCCGCCGGCGACGTCACCGGCGCGCTTCCCTTCACCCACGTCGCGGGCCACCACGCCGCGATCGTCGTCCCCAACGCGCTCTTCCACGCCCGGCGGCGCTTCGACCCCGCGGCGGTGCCCTGGGTGACGTTCACCGCCCCGGAGGTGGCTCGTGTCGGCCTCACCGAGGCCCAGGCGCGCGCACGACACGGAACCGCCGTGCGGGTGGCGCGCCACGACTACGCGCAGGTCGATCGCGCGGTCACCGCCGCGAGCACCGAGGGCTTCGCGAAGCTGATCGTCGGGCGGCGCGGTCGCCTGCTCGGGGCGACGGTGGCGGCTCCGGCGGCCGGTGAGGCGATCGCCGGCCTCGCCTCCGTCATGGCCGACGGCGGACGCGTCGGGCGGATCGCCTCCGCCGTGCACCCGTACCCGACCTTCGGGGAGGGGCCGGCGCGCGCCGCCCAGGAGCACATGAGCGCCGTCTACCTCGGCGAGCGCACGCGGCGCCTCACCCGGCCGCTGCTTGCGCTGCTGCGCGGGGCGGAGCGGCTCCGCTGACAGATCCGGGTGGTAGCGAGGTGACAGGACGGGTAGGCTTGACCAAGGTCGATCGAAAGGAGAGCTGATGACCCAAGGTCCAGCCAAGCAGTCCAAGATGCTGGAGAGGCTCACCCCGCCGCCCGCGCTCTGCGCGGTTCCCGTGACCGTCTCCGGTACCGGCGCCACGCCCGGGATCCCGGACGAGGCCCTGCTGATGGGGGTCGCTGTCGCGTCGTTCATCGGTGCGGGAGTCTGGATGTTCCGCAAGTACGGGCGTCCGCAGACGCACGGCCCGAGGGCCGAGACTCCGGGCCTGCGCCCGGAGCCCAGCCCCTCGCCCGCCTAGCTCTCTAGGCGGGATCCTCCGCGGTCGGCGAGGCGCCGTGCGCCTCGTCCCCCGCGGCGCGGCGCATCGTGACGGCCTGCGCGATGCCGGCGGCCACGACGGCCACCACTCCCAGCAGCGATAGGTAGGCGGCGAGTCCGATGTCGGCGCTCATGTCGCCGAAGGGCGGCACGATCATCCGGTAGAGGATCCGCGCTCCGACCACGGCGCCGATCACGGCGATCACGCCGCCCAGCGCCGCCGGTGACGCCGGCGAGCGCCCGCGCCGCGCGAACCACACCAGCCCGAGCACCAGCGCCATGCCCAGCAGCACCATGTTGCCGGTCTGCGGGGTGGGCACCCAGCCGCTCCAGGCGACCTGGCCGTCCTGGGTGGTGAAGAAGGTGAAGATGGTGTAGCCGAAGACGAACATGGCCACCGAGCCGAGCGCCGCCACGCCGAGATAGGGAGTCATCCCGGCCTGCTCGCGGGCGATGGTGGGGTTCGCCGGCGTCTCCCGGCCCTTGCGGCTGAAGGCGTGCGCCAGGCCGCCCACGGCCACAGAGATGCAGCCGACGAAGGCGAGCCACATGCCGAAGAGCACGTCGGCGGGGGCGTCGCCCTCGCTGCCGGGGATGCAGATGAAGTAGCACGAGCCGAAGAGCCCGATCGTGTTGTTGGTGCCCGGCGTCTCGCCGAAGGGCGGCACGAGCATCCGGTAGCCGATCCAGATCGTCGCGGCCAGCCCGACGAGGCCCACCCACAGCCCGACGGCGCGGCCCCGCAGCGGCTGGCGATTGGCCGCCAGTGCGATCAGGAACACGATGGTCACTCCGGCCGACAGCACGATGAGGCCGGAGGCGTGGGGGACGCCGAACCACGCGTCCTTGGCCTCGCCCTCGAACGTGTAGAAGTCCAGGTTGACCGCGACGAGCTGGAGCAGGGCCCCAGCCGCGGCCAGCCAGAGCCAGGGTGTGATGCGCTGCATCTGTGTTCGTTCCTCCCAGATTGATGGACGCTTCCGCTACCCATATCACGGCGATCTGAACGCGAGTAGGTGCGCTGTACACACACGGGTGCGCTGCGCTGACGTACGTGCGGCGACCACTTACCAGGCGACCAGAACGAGTGATAGAACGATGATTCCCTGTCGTTGACCGGCGTCAGGGCGAGGAGAGAGACCCCCCATGTGCCTGGCCATTCCCATCTGCTGATGCACGAGCTCGCGATCGCCGACGCCATCGTGCAGGTAGCCGGCCGCCATGCGGCCGGGCGGCGCGTCGTGGCCGTCGACGTGCGCGTGGGCCACCTGCGCCAGGTCGTGGCGGACTCCCTGCGCTTCGGCTTCGAGCTGACCGCCCAGGGCACGCCGCTCGAGGGCGCCGAGCTGAACATCGAGGCGGTTCCCGCGGCCGGGGCCTGTCGCTCCTGCGACGCGTACGGGCCGCTGGGGAGCTTCCCCCTTAGCTGCGCGCGCTGCGGCGCGCTGGACGTCGAGATCCTCGAGGGCGAGGAGCTCGAGGTGGAGGCGGTCGAGGTGGAGACGGTCGAGGTGGAGAAGTTGGAACTTGAAATGGCGAGGAGCGGAGGCTCACCGTGAGCACACAGGCACCATCAGGAGTCGACGAGGTCCACATCCTGTGGACGTCGGAGGGCATGAGCTGCGACGGGGATTCGGTCTCGGTCACGGCGGCCATGCAGCCGACCATCGAGGAGGTGCTGCTGGGCGCGATCCCGGGCCTTCCGAAGGTGCACCTGCACAACAAGGTGCTCTCGCCCACGTTGGGCGGCGACGAGTTCATGAAGCCGTTCTTCGAGGCGGCCGCGGGCACGCTGGACGCGCCGTTCGTCCTGGTCGTCGAGGGCTCGATCCCCAACGAGAACATCAACGGCGAGGGCTACTGGTCCTCGATGGGCAACGACCCGGTCACCGGGGAGCCCCTCACGCTGCCATGGTGGCTCGACCAGCTCGCCCACAAGGCATGGGGCGTGGTGGCCATCGGCACCTGCGCGGCCTACGGCGGCATCCACGCCATGGCCGGCAACCCCACCGGTTGCATGGGCCTGGCCGACTACCTGGGCTGGGACTTCCGCTCCGCCGGCGGGCTGCCCATCGTCAACGTGCCCGGTTGCCCGGTCCAGCCCGACAACTTCATGGAGACGCTGACCTGGCTGCTCTACCAGGCCGCCGGCCTGGCGCCCGTGATCCCGCTGGACGAGGCGCTGCGCCCGCAGTGGCTGTTCGGCAAGACGGTCCACGAGGGCTGCGACCGCGCGGGCTACTACGAGCAGGGCGACTTCGCCAAGGACTACAACTCGCCCAAGTGCCAGGTGAAGATCGGCTGCTGGGGCCCGGTCGTCAACTGCAACGTGCCCAAGCGCGGGTGGATGAACGGGATCGGCGGCTGCCCCAACGTGGGCGGCATCTGCATCGGCTGCACGATGCCCGGCTTCCCCGACAAGTTCATGCCGTTCATGGACGCGCCTCCCGGCGGAACGGTCTCCAGCGCGGCGACCGGCGCCTACGGCAAGGTCATCCGCAAGCTGCGCGGCATCACCAACAAGACGCAGAACCAAGAGCCCAAGTGGCGTCACAACCGCGGCGAGCTCACCACCGGCTACCAGCCCCGCTGGCCGAACTAACCGTCGTCTAGAGGAACGGAGAGCCAACCATGGCCACACGAGAGCGCGTCAAGCCCGAAGCGGGCAACCTGGTCGAGAAGTCCTGGGATCCGATCACCCGGATCGTCGGCAACCTCGGCATCTACACGAAGATCGACTTCGCCGCCAAGGAGGTGGCGACCTGCAAGAGCACGTCGTCCATGTTCCGCGGCTACAGCGTGTTCATGAAGGGCAAGGACCCCCGGGACTCGCACTTCATCACCAGCCGCATCTGCGGCATCTGCGGCGACAACCACGCGGTCTGCTCGGTCTACGCGCAGAACATGGCCTACGGGGTCAAGACGCCTCCGCTGGGCGAGTGGATCATCAACCTCGGTGAGGCCGCGGAGTACATGTTCGACCACACCATCTTCCAGGACAACCTGGTCTTCGTGGACTTCTGCGAGCAGATGGTCCGCGACACCAACCCGTCGGTGATGGAGAAGGCCGAGAAGGCGGAGTGCCCGCACGCGGGCATCCACGGCTACGCGAAGATCGCCGACATCATGCGGGCCCTCAACCCGTTCGTGGGGGAGATCTACCAGGAGGCCCTGGTCGTCAGCCGCATCACGCGCGAGATGATCTGCCTAATGGAGGGCCGCCACGTGCACCCCTCCACCGTGTACCCCGGCGGCGTGGGCACGGTGGCCACCCCGCAGCTCTTCACCGACTACCTCACGCGGCTCATGCGCTGCATGGACTTCATCAAGAAGGCCGTGGCGCTGAACGACGACATCTTCGACTTCTTCTACGAGGCCATGCCCGGCTACGAGGAGGTCGGCCGGCGGCGCATCCTGCTGGGCTGCTGGGGCGCCTTCCAGGACCCCGACGTCGTCGACTACGACTACCGCAACATGGATGAGTGGGGCCGGGCGATGTTCGTCACGCCCGGCGTGGTGGTGGACGGCGAGCTGGTCACCACCAGCCTGGTCGACATCAACGTCAACATGCGCATCCTGCTGGGCAGCTCCTACTACGAGGACTGGGCCAACGAGGAGACCTTCGTCAAGCAGGATCCGCTGGGCAACCCGATCGACCAGCGCCACCCGTGGAACCAGACGACGCTGCCCAAGCCCCAGAAGCGCGACCTGGACGGCGGCAACTACTCGTGGGTGATGAGCCCGCGCTGGCTGGACCAGCGCACGGGCGAGCACCTCGCGCTGGACACCGGCGGCGGCCCCCTGGCCCGGCTGTGGGCCACGGCGCTGGCCGGCATCGTGGACACGCCCTACGTGAAGTCCACCGGGCACAGCGTGAAGATCACGCTTCCCAAGTCGCCCAACATGCCCCAGGCCGACCTGGAGTGGGAGATCCCGCAGTGGTCCAACGCGATCGAGCGTGACCGCGCCCGCATCTACTTCGTCGCCTACGCGGCGGCGATGGCGCTGTGGTTCGTGGACAAGGGCCTCGAGGAGGTGCGCGCCGGGCGCACGAAGACCTTCGAGCCCTTCTCGGTCCCGGACAACGCGATCGGCGTGGGCTTCCACGAGGCGGTCCGCGGCGTGCTCAGCCACCACCTGGTCATCCGCGACGGCAAGATCGCCAACTACCACCCCTACCCGCCGACGCCGTGGAACGGCAGCTCGACGGACTCCTACGGGACGCCCGGACCCTACGAGGACGCGGTGATGGGCACGCCCATCTTCGAGGAGAACGGGCCGGACGACTTCCGCGGCATCGACATCATGCGCGCGGTGCGCTCGTTCGACCCGTGCCTGCCGTGCGGGGTCCACATGTACACGGGCAAGGGCAAGACGATCCACCAGCAGCACTCGCCCATGTTCGGCGCCAACCACGGCGGCGGCTGAGCACGTGGACGATCTGCAGGCCGACGAGCTGGTCGGGCGTGTCGAGGGGCTCCTGGAGGAACTGGAGTCCCTCGCCGACCCGATGGCGCGCGATCTGGCGACGACGACGGTAACGGCCCTCCTCGAGCTCTACGGGGAGGGCCTGCGCCGCGTGCTCGACGGCGTGGGCGCGTCGCAGGCCGTGACGCTGGCCAACGACGACGTCGTCGAGCACCTGCTGCTGCTGCACGGGCTGCACCCGGTGCCCGTGGAGGAGCGGGTGCAGGCGGGCCTCGAGGAGGTCCGCCCCTACCTGGATTCCCACGGGGGCAACGTCGAGCTGGTCAGCGTGCAGGACGGCGTCGTCCTGCTGCGCATGCAGGGAAGCTGCGAGGGCTGCCCGGCCTCGGCCATGACGCTCAAGCTGGCCATCGAGGAGGCCGTGTTCAAGGCCGCGCCCGACGTGGAGGCCGTGGAGGCCGAGGGCGCCGAGGAGGAGGCACCGGCGCCGGCGGGTGGGCTGCTGCAGATCGAGATGGTCGGGGGCGAACTGCCGATGGCCGGCGCAAACGGGAACGGCAACGGATCCGACCCCGCGTGGGCGA
>JBBJOB010000077.1:0-8684 GCA_037721455.1 Solirubrobacteraceae bacterium
CGGTGATCGAAGGCGAAACCTCGTTCTCACCGGTTCCGGTGATCGAAGGCGAAACACGTTTTCCCCGCAGCTCCACGACCCACGGCGCGAAGCCCATGTGCTCGTAGAAGCCGCGGGCCTGCGCGTTGCCCTCGATCACCCGCAGGGTCATGGTGTCGATGCCGCGCTCGGCCAGTTCGGCGTAGGAGCGCTCGACCAGCGCGCGCCCGAGCCCGCGGCCCTGGGCCTCGGGCAGCACGCTGATGGCCTCCAGCTCGCCGTGGGCCGGCGGGTGGCGCCAGGTGTATGAGGCGCCGCGCAGCGTGACCAGCGCATAGCCCACCGCGGTCCCGGCCTCGCGCGCCACAAGCAGGAACGCCCCAGCGCCGGCCAGGGCGCGCTCGTGGTGGGCACGCCGGCGGCCCCAGCTCTCCTCGTCGTCCCAGATCGGCCCGAACTCGGGCGCGACCGCGTGATGGTGGTCGCGCAGGGCGAGCCACAGCGGGCGCAGCTCGGGGATGCACTCCGCGCTCTCTCCGGCGATCTCAGCCACCAGACGTCCTACCTGGCTGTTGTCCTGCCACACCAGGGCAGGACGGCTCGGCCAGCCCCAGGGCCTGCAACCGTTCCCACAGGGGCGCGTTCTGGGCTGCGGCCGTCTGCTCGAGCGCCCACGCGCGCAGCGCGCCGTCCGGGAACGTGCGCCGCCCCCTCGCGGCACGGAGCTGCGCGACGAAGGCGTCGGCGTTGGGAGCGACGTCCACCGCGCGCTCCCAGGTGCGCGCGCCGGCCAGGTCGGGGGCGACCGTGCGCCGTCCCAGTCGCGCGTACTTGAGGATCCGGTAGGGAAGGCCGGCGTCGTTGAACGGCTCGACGCGGAAGGGCACGACGCCCACGTCGGCGCACAGGATCAGCCGCGCCGCCTCGTCGTCGGTGCGTGCGCCGAGCCACACCAGGTTGGGGGCGGCGCGGCAGGCGGCGAAGTCGGGGTCGCCGGCGCACTCCTCGGGGTGCCAGGCGCCCACCAGTAGGAGCACCAGCTCGGGCATGCGCTCGCTGACCGCCCGCAGCAGCGCCCAGTCGGTGCGCCAGCCCAGGTGCCCGAGCGAGACCGCGACCACCGCCGTACCCGGGTCCGGGGCCGGGAAGGCGTCGGCGGCCAGGGGCACCACCGTCGCCTCGCGCCCGGCCTCGCGCTCCAGGCGCTGAAGCTCTCCCGAGGCCACGAAGGTCAGCGCCGCCTCGCCCGCAGCCTGCTCGTGCAGCGCCGCAAGCCCCCTCCGGCGCCGCGGAGAGGCGTCGTAGGCGTGCTCGTAGCGGTCCCAGCGCCCGTACCACAGCTCCTGGGCGCCCAGGGCCCGCGCGACCGGGAGCTGCACGGGATGGAAGATCACCGCCACCCGCGCGACGCCCGGCAGCCGCCGGCCCAGCGCCCGTGCCGTGCCGGCGGCTACGACCCCTCGCAGTCCCACCGGCAGCCGGGCGATGGCTCCGTAGGGCACCCGTGGCGGGCCCAGCGCCACCACGTCGGGCGAGCGCAGCAGGTCCTGTGCCTGGTCTCGCAGGATGAAGCCGCCCAGCGCCCGGGGCAGCAGAAGCACGCACAGGGGCCGGTCGGTCGCCATCGCCGGGCAGTCTCCCGCACTCGTGGTCGCCCCCGGAGCTACGCACCGTTCCGGCGGTCGCCGATCACCGCCTGTCGCCACCCGGCGACCGGTCATGTGCCGGAGGCACACTCCCGGATCACCGTGCGGCGTCAGCCGTCGCCGGCGACCACCGGCGACGGCACGTAGTTCCGGGGCCAACCACTAGCGTGCCCGCGCGTGGAGCGCCTACTGCGACGCCTGCTGGCCTCCAGCGTGGCCTACCAGGCGGCCTCCGTGGTCTCGGCCGTCCTCGCCCTCGGGACGCTGCCGCTGTACACCTCGGTCCTCACCACCGCGCAGTTCGGGCTGGCCGAGACGCTGCTGACCTACATCATCCTCTTCAGCATCCTGCTGCGTGCGGGGCTGGGAGAGGCGCTCGTGCGCATGTGGTTCCACGACGAGGATCCCCAGCGCCGGCGCCGCCTCGCGCGCACGGCCAGCGGCACGGTGCTGCTGGCCACCACCACCGCTGCGCTCCTCGCCCTCGTCTTCGCCGGCCCGCTCTCGCGTCTGCTGCTGGGAGTGGACGACGCGACGCTGCTCGGCCTGGGCGTGCTCGGCCTGTGGGCGTTCACCAACCTGGAGGTTGCCTACGCGCTCCTGCGCGTGGAGGAGCGGCGGCGCACCTACCTGCGTGCCTCGCTGGCCAACGTGGTGCTCACCGTCACGCTGATGATCGTCCTCGTCGTGGTGCTCGACGGAGGCGCGCGCGGCTACGTCGCCGGGAACTACGTCGCCTCGTCCGTCGTGTTGCTGGGCCTGTGGTGGTCGCTGCGTGACCGGATCGGCCTGCGCCCGCGCGCTGGCCTCCTGCCGGCGATGCTGCGCTTCGGCGCGCCCACCATCCCCGCGGACGCCTCCATCTTCGCCCTCAACGTCATCGACCGGGCCTACCTGCTGCGCGTCGACAGTCCGTCCGCCGCGGGGCTGTATGCGGTGGCGGTCAAGCTGGCCACGGTGGTGATCGTGGCGGTGCGCGCCTTCCAGCTCGCGTGGCCGCCCCTGACCTACTCGATCGCCGATGAGGGGGAGGCCCGCCGCTTCTACGCGGCGGTGACGACGTGGTACGTCGTGGCGGCCGGGATCGTGGTGGCTGCACTCACCCTCCTGGGCCGCTGGATCGTCGCCCTGCTCACCACCGACCCGTCGTACCTCGACGCCCACGAGGCGCTGCCCTTCGTGGCGCTGGGCTGGTCGCTCTACGGCCTCGTGCTCGTCCTCGCCAGCATCGCCGGCCGCGCCCACGCGACGGTGCGCCTGCTGCCCGCGACGCTCGCCGGGCTGGTGCTCAACGTGGCGCTGCTCGTGGCGCTGGTCGGCCCGCTGGGCGCCGCAGGTGCGGGCATCGCCCTCTGCGGGGCCTACCTGGCCATGCTCGTCGTCCTGCACCTGCTCACGCGACGGCTCCTCGCCGTCCCCTTCGAGCGGGGCCGCTTGGCGATCGTCGTGTCCATCTGCGCCTGCGTGACGGTCGTCGGCGAGCTGGCGCTGCCCACCGAGGGCGCCGCCGGCTTCGCCACGCGCGCGGCGGCGCTGGCCGCGATCCCGCTCCTGCTGCTAGTCCTGCGCCTCCCGCGCCCGGAGGAGCTGGCCGGGGCCCGCGGGCTGCTGGCCCGCCCGAATTCGCGGAAGGGGCCATCCCGTTCGTAGGATCCCCCGATGGCTCTCGACTTCCGCACGCTGCGCTACTTCGTGGCCGTGGCCGAGGAGCTGTTAGTCGTCGCGGACGGAGCCCGATCCGGCGGCCCCTTCACGGCGTTAGTCGCCGTCCAGGCCGGTGGTGGCGGCGACTAATGGCTTTTAGCCGCTGTCCGGCGGGGACGGGGGATCCTGCGCACAACGGCGAGGGTACGAGCGCGCCCGAAGCGAAGCGATCGTCGCGGCTCACGACACGAGTCGAGCACCGGGAGCCACCGGGGGCTCGACGATCGGGGAGCTATGCTCGTCCTTCGAGCGCGTCAACCGAAAGTGGTTCTTTGCCCGTTCCCGAGGAGGGCGTCGAGTTGCGCGGCAGGGCCGACGGCAAGGGCGACGGGGTTCTGGCGACTCGCCCGTTCGCGGCCGGTGAGACCGTCATGGTTGGCTTCCTGGTCGGGGCGTTGACGGGCAACGACTCGCACGCGACGCAGGTCGGTCCCGGCCGCTGGGCGCGCCACGGCGGCCTGGGACCGAAGGTCAACCATTCCTGCGACCCGAACTGTGGTGTGCGACTCAACGACGGCCAGGCCTTTGACTTCGTCGCGCGCCGGCCGATTGGCGCCGGGCAGGAGCTGACGTTTGACTACGCGATGCGCAACTTCACGATCGACCACTTCCCGGCCGTGTGCCTGTGCGGTGCCGCGCGGTGCCGCGGCTCGGTCACCGGCTGGAAGGATCTGCCCGCCGCGCGCAAGGCCGACTACGGTGAGCTCGTCGCGCCCTACCTACGCGCGATGGACAACGACAACCAGCAGGCCACCAGCAGCTGACGGCGCGGAAGAGTCTGAGCTCGTCCGCGTCAAGCTTCAGCGTGTGATCACGGCGTACAGGCCGGCGCCGCCAACGAGATAGCCGCCGCCTCGAAGGCGAGTTGGGCGTCCAGCTCCTGCGGCGCAGCACGCGCAAGGTCGAGCTCACGCCGGCCGGGGACGAGCTCCTGGTCCGCGCGCGGCGCATCCTGAACGAGGCCGACGAGGCGCTGGCCGCCGCGGGCCGTGCGGCCCGGGGCGAGAGCGGGAGCCTGCGGGTCTCCACCGGCGCCACCGCCGGCGTCGAGCAGGTGCCCCGCGTCCTGCGCGCCTTCCGTCGGGCACGCCCGCAGGTGCAGCTCGACCTGCGCCAGATCTCCTGGAGGGCATCCTCGAGGGCGTGCGCGCGGGCCTGTGCATCGCCACGATCCCGCGCTCCCAGGCGCTGGCCTCGCACTGGCCGGGGATCGCCTTCCGCCCTGTGGCCGACCTCACGCCCGCCACGCTCGCCCTCCGCGGTGCGCTCCGCGGTGGCGCGCGCAGTGCTGCTGATGACCCCCGCGGGACTGGAGGAGATGTTCGACGCCTGGAGCGAGCCCGCCCGTGAGCGCACGCTCCCGCCGCTCCCCGACGGCCCCCCCGACGTGGAGGCTCTCACGCGTGATCTGGCCGGTCGCGGGATCGAGGTGGTCGGCCCGCCGCTGCCCGCGATGCTCTAAGGCGGCCGTTACAGCCGCCGCCCGATGTTGTGCTCCGCGGCCGCCTCGCGCAGCCCCTCCCCCCGCGACGGGTGCAGCGTCGCCGTGACGTGGCGCCAGTAGCGGCGGGGGGAGTGGCCCGGGAGGACGACCGCGACCGCCGCGCGCAGCGCGTAGGTCCACGCCGTGAGCCAGCGCACCACCCACGCGGACGCCGCGCTGTGATGCTTGCGCATGTAACGGTCGCGGTTGCGCGACAGCTCGACGATGCGTCGCTCGGGCACCCCGCCGGTGGAAAGTTGCTCGTGGTGGGCCGCTTCGGCGGCCGGCACGTAGAGCGTCGCCCAGCCAGCGCCACGCAGGCGCTTGCAGAAGTCGACCTCGTCGGAGTACACGAAGAACGCCGGGTCGAGGAAGTCCACCGCTTCGGCGGCCTCGCGACGCACCAGCAACGCCGCCGACTGCGCCCAATCGACCTCGCGCACCGCCTCCCCGCCACTCTGCACGGTCAGGCTGCGGTGCAGGAACAACGCCCCGACCAGCGCGGTGCGCGGCGAGGGGAAGCGCCAGGCCGAGGGCTGCACCCGTCCGTCGGGGCGCAGCAGCCGCGCTCCGGCCGCTGCGGCGTCCGGTCGTACGAGCAGCGCCTCGTGCAGCGCGCGCGTGGCGCCCGGGCGCAGCTCGGAGTCCTCGTTGAGTAGGAGGCAGAACCGCCCGCGGGCACGACGCAGGAGCGCCGTGTCGTTCTCGCCCTTGCCCCGCCGCTGGCGATTGACCACCAGGTCGTCGACCGTCGGGTGACGGCGTGCCGCGCCGGCCGAACCGTCCCGCGAGGCGTTGTCGAGCACGAGCACCTCGGTGGTGAAGGGCAGCGCCGCGCGCTCGCGGGCGATCGCGTCCAGGCCGCGCACCAGCAGCTCGCGCTGGTCGGTGTTGACCACGCAGAAGCTCAGCTCGACCTCGGCCATCGCTCCCAACCTAGAGTCAGACCCGCCCGTGCGCGTCCACGTCGTCGACCCTCCAGCCTTCACGCCTCCCTACGACCACGCGCTCAGCGGGGCGCTGGCGCGCGCCGGCGCGCAGGTGGAGCTGCAGACCAGCCGGTTTGGCTACGGCTCGGTGGCGGATGACAACGAAGTTCGGACCTCCGATGAGAACGACTTTCGCCTCCGGTCCTCTCAAGTTCGGACCTCCGATGAGAACGACTTTCGCCTCCGGTCCTCTCAAGTTCGGACCTCCGGCGACGTCACCTACACGATCCACGAGCGCTTCTACCCCTGGCAGCCGGGCCGCCCCGGGTCTCGCGCGCGCTTCGCCGCTCGCCTGGCCCAGCACGTGCCCGGCATGCTGGCCTACCGGCGTGCTGCCCGGGCGGCCGACATCGTGCACCTGCAATGGCTGACCGTCCAGCCCCTGGACGTCCACCTGCTGCCCCGCGATCGCCCACTGGTCCTCACCGCCCATGACGTGCTGCCACGCGAGCCGCGACCCGGTCAGCTCGGCGCGCAGCGCCGCCTCTACGAGCGCGTGGACGCAGTGGTCGTCCACTCCGACCACGGCCGCGCCCGCCTCACCGGCGACCTGAACATCGAGCCCGGCAAGGTGCACACGATTCCTCACGGCGCCTTCGAACACCTCACACGGGTCCCGGGGGAGCGGCCCCTGCCGCCCGCGCTGGCCGCGGTGCCGCCCGACCGCCCCGTCGTCCTGCACTTCGGGCTCATGCGCCATTACAAGGGCCTCGACGTGCTGCTCGAGGCCTGGCGCGCGATGGCCGCCGACGGCGACACCGACGCCGAGCTGTGGGTCGTGGGCCTGCCCCGCATGGACCTGACCGCCCTGCGCGCGGCTGCGCCGCCCTCCGTGCGCTGGCACCCGCACTTCGTGGGCGACCACGAGCTGGCCGCCTTCTTCCGCCGCGCCGACCTCGTCGTGCTGCCCTACCGCGAGATCGACCAGTCGGGTGTGCTGGCCACGGCGCTGGCCTTCGGTGCGCCCCTGCTGGTCAGCGCGGTGGGGGGTTTCCCCGAGATCGCCGCGACCGGCGCGGCGGCTCTCGTGCCGCCCGGCGACCCGGCGGCGCTGGCCACCGAGCTTCGGCGCCTGCTCGGCGATCCGGTCGCCCGCTCGGCCCTCACCACCGCGGCG
The DNA here is from genome assembly GCA_037721455.1 of Solirubrobacteraceae bacterium. Taxonomy (GTDB): domain Bacteria; phylum Actinomycetota; class Thermoleophilia; order Solirubrobacterales; family Solirubrobacteraceae; genus Siliceabacter. The sequence continues at coordinate 6,919 of JBBJOB010000077.1, forward strand.
CGGGCCGCCGCGACCGGTCCACTGTCGTGGGACACGATCGCGGCGCGCACGCTGGCGCTCTACCGGGACGTGGGCTAGTGCCAGTGCGCCGGGACCGGGCCGCGCTTCTCGCACACGTGGGCGAAATAGTGCAGGGGCTTGCCCGTCATGGACAGGCGGTGGCGGTAGCGGCGTTGGGCGAGTGGCTTCATACGACCATCGTCGGCCAGGTCGTTGACCAGCCTGCGAAAGCCGGACGGATCGCCCGACTCCAGGAAACGATCCTTGATGTTGAACACGATCAGGCCGCCGTCCTCGACGTAGTCGTAGGCCCGGGCGAACGCCTGGGGCGGGATGTCGCCGAAGCCCAGCGCCGCGACGGTGACCATGGCGTTGAAGCGATGATCGCGGAGCGCCTCGTCGTCCTCGGTTGTGACATCGGTCAGGTCGACCACGCGGTAGTCGTCGTAGACCTCGGGACGATCGCGCTCGGCCGCGTCGAGGGCCTCCTCGATGATGTCCACGCCGACGACGGTCGAGGCGCCCATCTCGGCCAGAACCTCACCGACCATGCCGTTGCCGGCGCCGACGTCGAGGACGGACAGGTCGCTCACGTCGCGACCCTGCTCCTGCATGGCCTCACGCAGGAGGCCGCACACCACCTGCGGGGAGTCGCACCCGAGCTCGTCGTAGAACAGACGCTCGTAGAGCCCCGGCGTTCGGTAGAGCTCCGCGTAGTCGTGGAAGAGGACCCGCCGGCGCTCGCCGTCGGTCTCGACAATGCACCACTCGGCATCCTGGTCCAGGCCAGTCGTGCCTCGAGGAAGGTGCACGCTGAGATCGGTCTGCAGAGCGTCGGACACTGGAACCTCCTTTTTGGGATCAGAACGAATTTGTTCCTACCCACCCAAGCAGCTTCCAATGGTCCGTACGCGGACAGCCTGACCGGGATGACGAACGCATGATCGTCGTCGAAAGCCTGTTCTGGCTTGTGACCGCGCTGCTTTTCTTCGGAGCCGCCGGGTACCCGCTCCTGCTCAAAGTATGGGCAAAGCTGGCGCATAGCCGCTCTTTAGCGGACGCTTATGCGCCACCTGATGAGCCGCTGATCAGCCTCGTGGTCGCCGCGCACGACGAGGAATCGGTCATCGCGCGCAAGGTCGCCGACGCCCATGCGCAGGCCTGGCCGGCCGACCGTCTGGAGGTGATCGTGTGCAGCGACGGGTCCACCGACGCGACCGTCGCCGAGGCGCGCGCGGCGGGCGCCGAGGTGGTGCTCGACCTCCCGCGCGGGGGCAAGGTGCGCGCGCAGGACGCGGGCGTGGAGGCGGCCCGGGGCGAGATCGTGGCCTTCGGGGACGCCAACGCACGGTGGGAACGCGACGCGCTGCGCGAGCTCATCGCGCCCTTCGGCGACCCCGGGGTGGGCTACGTCTGCGGTCAGGTGCGCTTCGTCAACGAGGAGGGCACCAACCAGGAGGGGCTGTATTGGCGCTACGAGATGACGCTGCGGTCTCTGGAGTCGCGCCTGGCCTCGGTCACCGGGGGCAACGGGGCCATCTACGCGACACGGCGCGCGGCCTACCTGGTCGTCGACCCGATCATGGGCCACGACCTCTCCTTCCCGTTCAACATGGTCAAGCGCGGCTGGCGGGCCGTCTACGCACCGCGCGCGCGCGCGACCGAGAAGATGGTGCCCTCCATCGAGGGCGAGTTCGCGCGCAAGCGGCGCATGATGAGCCACGCCTGGCCGATCGTCCTGCGCGGCGGCATTCTCTCCCCGCGCG
>JBBJOB010000078.1:0-8683 GCA_037721455.1 Solirubrobacteraceae bacterium
GCAGGCGCCGCGAGGGCGTGCTCAGGCGCGATCCGGGCGCCGCGAGGGCGTGCTCAGGCGTGATCCGCGCGGCTCTCGACGCTGCCTCCGGCCAGGCCCGGGCGGGGCAGCGGACGCGGAGCGTCGCGACCCGGGTCGGCGGCCCCGGTGGGCAGCTCGGGCGGCGACTGCTCCGACGGCTGATCGTCGGGGCCGAACACGTCGATTTCGCCGGCGCCGGCCAGCAACTGCTCGAACTGCGTCTTCTCGATCGTCTCGCGCTTGATCAGCTGGTTGGAGACGGTCTCGAGCTGCGCGCGGTGCTCGGTGAGTATCTCCAGGGCCCGGGTGTGGGCGCTCTCGACGATCTTGCGGATCTCCTCGTCGATGTCGCGGGCGATGTCGTCCGAGTAGTCGGCCTGGGCGGAGAACTCACGCCCGAGGAAAGGCTGGCTCTGGTCGTGGCCGAACACGCGCGGCCCGAGCTTCTCGCTCATTCCGAAGCGCATGACCATCTGCTTGGCCGTGGCGGTGACCTTCTCGAGGTCGTTGGAGGCGCCCGTAGTGATCTCCTTGTAGACGATCTCCTCGGCCGCGCGGCCCCCCAGCGTCATGGCCATGGTGTCCAGCAGCTCGGCGCGGGTGGTGAGGAACTTGTCCTCCTGGGGCATCGAGATCGTGTAGCCCAGCGCCTGGCCGCGGCCCACGATGGAGATCTTGTGCACCGGGTCTGCGTGCTCGAGGAAGTGGCCCACGATGGCGTGACCCATCTCGTGGAAGGCGGTGATCGCGCGCTCCTTCTCGCCCATGACCCGGGTCTTCTTCTCCGGGCCGGCGACCACGCGCATGATCCCCTCCTCCAGCTCCAGCTGGCCGATCTCGCGCTTGCCGGTCCGCGCGGAGAGCAGGGCGGCCTCGTTGACCAGGTTGGCCAGGTCGGCGCCGGTGAAGCCGGGCGTCTGGCCCGCCAGCGCGTCGGTGTCGATCTCCTTGGCCAGCGGCTTCCCGCGGGTGTGAACGTCGAGGATGCGGGCGCGACCCTTGCGGTCGGGGCGATCGACGGTGACCTGGCGGTCGAAGCGCCCGGGGCGCAGCAGCGCGGGGTCGAGGATGTCCGGCCGGTTGGTGGCGGCGATCATGATGATGTTGTCGGTCATCGTGAAGCCGTCCATCTCGACCAGGAGCTGGTTGAGGGTCTGCTCACGCTCGTCGTGCCCGCCGCCCATGCCGGCGCCGCGGTGACGCCCGACGGCGTCGATCTCGTCCATGAAGATGATGCAGGGCGAGTTCTGCTTGGCCTGCTCGAAGAGGTCGCGCACCCGGCTTGCGCCGACGCCGACGAACATCTCGACGAAGTCCGACCCCGAGATGGAGAAGAAGGGCACGCCGGCCTCGCCGGCCACGGCGCGGGCCAGCAGCGTCTTGCCGGTGCCCGGCGGGCCGTAGAGCAGCACGCCCTTGGGGATGCGCGCGCCCAGGGCCTGGAACTTCTTGGGGTTCTCGAGGAACTCCTTGATCTCGTGGAGCTCCTCGACGGCCTCGTCGGCGCCCGCGACGTCGCGGAAGGTGATCTTGGGCGAGTCGACCGACAGGCGCTTGGCCTTGGACTTGCCGAACTGCATGACCTTGGAGCCGCCGCCCTGCATCTGGTTCATCAGGAAGAACCAGAAGCCGATGAACAGCACGAAGGGGAGGATCCAGATCAGCGCGCCCCAGGGGCTGTCGCCGTCGCCCTCCACGTTGAACTCGCTGATGCGGCCCTCGGTGCGGGCCTCCGAGAGGCCGTTCACGAGCTGGTCGCCGTAGGCCTCGGTGAACCCGACCTCGTACTCCTCGGGCTCGGTGCCGGGGTCGGCCGCACGCGGGGTGACGATGATCTTGTTGTCACGGTCGCGCACCTCGACGGACTGGAGGTCGCCCCTGGCCAACTGCGTCTGGAAGTCGCCGAAGTTCGGCCTGTTCTCCTCGTCCGAGGGACTGATCAGGCGTTGCGCGAAGAAGGCGAGCACGACCACGATCAGGATCGGGAAGGCGGCGCCTTTGAAGAAACGGCTCATGCGTGGATCAGAGCATCCAAGATGGCTCGCCAGCTTACCAGTCGGCCCCGGAGCGCCCGCCGGGCTCGGCCTGGCGCAGCGTGGCGACGAAGGGCAGGTTGCGGTGGCGCTCCTCGTGGTCCAGCCCGTAGCCGACCACGAAGCGATCGGGGATCTCGAAGCCCACGTAGCGCGGCTCGAGCTCGACCTTGCGCCGTGCGGGCTTGGTCAGCAGCGCACACACCTCCAGCGAGGCGGGGCCGCGCGCCCGCAGGTTGCGCAGCAGGTACTGCAGGGTCAGGCCGGAGTCCACGATGTCCTCGACTACGAGGACGTGGCGGTCCTCGATCACCGCGTCGAGATCCTTGAGGATCCGCACGACGCCGCTGGACTGGGTGGCCGAGCCGTAGGAGGCCACGGCCATGAAGTCCACCTCGCACGGCACGTCGAGACGTCGCATCAGGTCGGCCAGGAAGAACAGCGCGCCCTTGAGTACCCCCACCAGCACCAGCGGCGCGCGATCGGCGTAGTCGGCGGTGATCTGCGCGCCGAGCTGGCTGACGCGGCGGTTGAGCTCGTCGCCCTGGACCAGGATCTCGCCGATCGCGGGGTCGCGCATGCGTCGCGGACCCTACTGGGGCCCCCGCGGCGTGGGTCAGGGGGCTCCGGCGGGCAGGTAGGGTCCGCGCGTTCCCGAGAGAGGGTGGCGAAGTGGACTGGGCACGGCTGAAGAAGATCTCGCTGTTCGAAGAGATCTCTGACGAGGAGCTGCAGCGCTTCGCCGTGCTGGCCGGCGAGGGATCCGTGCACGAGGGGACCGAGCTGGTCCACCAGGGGGACTTCGCCTACGAGCTGTTTGCCATCGAGGAGGGCAGCGCCGAGGTGCGCCGCGACGGTGTGGTCGTCGCCGACCTGGGTCCGGGCGACGTGTTCGGCGAGATCGGCGTGACCGAGCACGAGCTGCGCAGCGCTTCCGTGGTGGCCACCTCCCCCGTACGCCTCATCTGGTTCTCCCACTGGGACGTGCGCCGCCTGCGCAAGGCCCTGCCCGAGGCCGACCGCCGCCTGGCCGAGCTGATCGAGCAGCGCCGGCGCTGAGGGACGGCCCTCGTCGGCCTCACCGCGGAGGGCGCGGTGGCGTGGGCTCCACGGACACCACGCCGCCACGCAGCGTCGCGCGGGCGCCGTCGCCCAGGTCCAGCGCGCCGCCGTCACGCAGGGCCAGCACCTCGGCCAGCCGTCCCGCGGCGCGGGCGCACAGCACGCCGGTGACATCCTCGGCGAGGCGGCGCAGGACCAGGCGAGCGAGCGCCTCGGGCAGCACTACGAGGCGGTCGCGCCCGATGCTCCGGCCGCCGGGATCCAGCGCGTCGGCGACCAGGCGGTCGAGCACCTCGGCCTCCTCACGCAGCAGCGCGGCGGTGCGCACCACGCTGGCCTCCGCTGCCGGGTGCACGGCGCGCAGCGCGGGCAGCAGCCTCCCGCGCACCCGGGCGCGGGCGAAGGTGAGATCCTCGTTGGAGGTGTCCTCGCGCCAGGGCAGCCCGCGCGCCGTGCAGTGCGCGGCGGTCTCCTCGCGCGTGACGCCCAACAGCGGACGGACCAGGAGCCCATTTCGTGGCGCCATGCCCAGCAGCGCGCGGCGGCCCGGCGAGGCGGCCAGGCGGTAGAGCACGGTCTCGGCCTGGTCGCTGGCCGTATGCCCGGTGGCCAGCGCGCCACCGTGCGTCGTCGCGAGCTGCGTCCCTGCGCCCAGGCGCACGTCGCGGGCCCAGGCCTGGACGTTCCCCGCCTCAGCGGGCCGCGCGGCCCGCTCGACCTCGAGCGCAACGCCCAGCCGCTCGCACAGCGCCCGGCAGTGCTCCTCGTCGCCGGCCGCCTCGGGTCGCAGGCCGTAGTTGACGTGTAGCGCCACGACGACACCGGCCCCGCTCAGCCGCGCCGCGCAGTCGACCAGGCAGACCGAGTCGCGCCCACCCGACAGGAGCACCACGACCGGCCGACCCTCCACCAGCAGGCCGCTGGCCCGTACGCGGTCGACCAGGTCATCCATGCGCCGCACGCTACGCGGATCCCGCCGAATCTCGGTTCGGGCGCATCGCCGCGCCGGATCAACCCGCGAGTTGAACTCCGGCGTCTCGGCACTTCGCGGCCACGCACGACCACCCACCACCAGCGGCTCTCCCGCGTCGGCGCGACGCTGACCGCCGCCGCGGGACCGCGGGCTACCCCTCCTCGCGCTGTCGGGCGATGAAGATCTCCGTCACGTCGCTGAACCCCTTCAGGCGCACCTCGCCGATGCGCTCGAAGGCGAGGTGCGGGCCCGCGGCCTCGACGATCGGCCGCGTGACCAGCACCTCCCCCCCGGCCGCCCGGGCGGCCACGCGGGCGGCCTGGTTGACCTCGCGGCCGAAGTAGTCGCCGTCGCGATAGATGGCCTCGCCGCAGTGCAGGCCGATACGGGGCAGCGGGCGCTCGTCCTGCAGGGCCTGGAAGCCCACGGCCCAGTCGGCCAGCGCGCCCGTGTCGCTGCCCACCACCATCACCCCGTCGCCGATGGTCTTGATGATGCGCGCGTCCTCGGGCAGCGTGTGCTCGACGTGCTCCACGAAGCGCTCGACGGCGCTCACCGCCTCCGCGTCGCCCTGCTCCTCGGTCAGCCGGGTGTAGCCGGCCAGGTCGGCGAAGGCGATGGTCACCCGCAGGCGACCCAGCCCGGCGGGCGCATCGCCGCTGAGCTCGTCCTCCATGTGGCCGATGATGTCCTGCTCCAGGAAGAAGCTCAGGAACCGCTGGTGGATGTGGTCCATCATCGGCGAGGCCAGTGGCAGCAGCTCGCCGGCCAGACCCCGCATCTCCTCGGCCACCTGCAGGCCGGGAACCCCGTCGCGCATCAGAGGCTCGTGGACGTAGAGGTGGAACAGGCGCACCTCGGCGTCGGCCACCTGAGCCAGCGCCTGGCCGTAGACACGCACGAGCTGCAGAAAGGCCACCAGCGGGAACCCTGCGGCCAGCACCGCGGCGGCGTAGCGCAGGAGCTGGAGGTCGTCCTCGTCGAGGCGATCGCGCGTGGCGGGGCCGAAGCCCAGCGTGGTCATCAGCCGCTCCACCAGCGCGGGCTCCATGTCGACCTCGCGCGCTGCCTCCTCCACGCTGTAGACGCGCTGCTCGGGGTCGGGCAGCAGGTCCTCAACCGCGCTGAAGGCCAGGCGCCCGCTCTCGGTCGCGCGGGCGATGGCCTCGATGGAGTGGCCGCGCGCGCGGAGGCGGGCGACGACGCGGCCCTGGGCCACCGCCGTGTCGTCCCAGCCCCCGTCGGCGGTGGGCAGCAGCCCGGCGCGTTGCCAGCGGGCCAGCGTGGCGGACTGCACACCGACGCGACGAGCGGCCTGCGCGCGGGTCATAGCAGCGGCCTCCCACATGAAAGCGGCGGGACCGAGGTCCCGCCGCTCGCCGGGGAAACGCCCGGCTGCGTCGGCCGGCGACGCTCGTCGCGCAAGCGGCGGCGCCTAGCGGGTGATCCGCCGCGCGAGGCGACGCCACCCACTCCCGTGCCCATTGCCTTGTTGGTATGCACAGTCCTACTCCTGACCCGTCCACGTGTCAATGCGCCGGCGGCGAAATCAGACGAGGAGGTGGGGGAAGTCGGCCTTCAGAAGCGCGCGGTAACGCGCGTAGACCGGCCTGGTCATCGGGATGAGCTCCAAGGTGGCGCGCAGGTCGCCACCCGCGAGGATGCGCCGTCGGGCGACGGCGATGGGCACGTTCTCGGCGCCCTGGAAGTAGCGGTTGGCCACCTCGGAGGACATGGTCAGGCGCACCCGCGGCGTCCAGTCGATGTCGTCGGACCAGGTCCAGACGAGGCAGCCCTGCTCGTCTACGTGCGCTGGGCGCACGTTGAGCACGAGCGCGAGGTCGGGGAACTCCATGCGCTGGGGCACGTCGGCGTCGCGCAGACGCGGGCCGACCTCCGGATCCTCGCTCATCATGGTGAACACGCGATCCATGAGCTCGATGAACTCCTCGGCCGAGCGGAAGCCAGGCGTGGCGGCCATCACCGCGATCCTCTTGCGCCGGCGGTGATGACACGCCGGGCCGCCACGGACGGGCCTCAGCCGCCGGAGCGGCCCTTGGCGCCCTCGCCCTTGACGCCGCTCTTCGCGGCAGAGTCCTTCGAGCCCGAGCCCTTCGCGCCCTCCCGCTCCAGCGCGGTGACGCGGCGCTCGAGGGCGAGCACCGCATCGCCCAGCGCGCGCATGTCCTCGCCGCTGGGCGGGCGCAGTTCGTCCAGCGTCTCCCGCGCACGAGTTGCGATCTGGGCGAGGTCGCTGATGACGCCCTCGGCCTGGCGCTGGGCGCGATCGCGCTCACGGGTGACCTGGGCCTGGCCGGCGTGGAAGGCCTGGTCGACCGCGGTGCGCACCGCGTCGGCGCGCGAGGAGCGCTGGTGCTTGGGCTCGTCCGTCACGGCCGCGATGACTCTATCCTCGCGACGCCCTGGGCCTCCACCTGCACCCCACCGCACCCGCCGCATCACGCGCGCTGTTGCCCGGTGACCCGGGGCGCGCCCTGCGCCTGGCCCAGGCGCTCCTCGAGGGACCCCGCATGTTCAACCACCACCGCGGGCTGTGGGGCTACACCGGCACCGCCGCCGACGGCGAGCCCCTGACCATCCAGGCCTCGGGGATGGGCGGGCCGAGCGCGGCCATCGTGGTCGAGGAGCTGGCGCAGCTGGGCGTGAAGACCGTCGTGCGCGTGGGCACCTGCGGGGCACTGCGCGCTGGTCCCGAGCTCGGCGATCTGATCGTCGCGCGCGAGGTGCGAGGGGAGGACGGGGCCAGCCGCGGCCTGGGGGCACCCGCCGTGCAGATGCCCGATCCTGCCCTCACCGCCGCCCTGGCCGCGGCCGACGGTGTGCTCGAAGGCGCGGTCGTGTCGACCGACCTGTTCTACGACCCAGACGCGGGCCGCGCGGCGGAATGGGCGGCGGCCGGGGCGCTCGCCGTCGATATGGAGGCCGCGGCGGTCCTCGCTGCGGCGGCGCGCCGCGGGCTGCGCGCCGCATGCCTGCTGGTCGTCAGCGACCTGCTCCACGGCCCCGCGGGGCGGGAGCGGATCGCCGAGGAGGAGCTGGCCGCCGCCGAGGGGCGCCTCGGCGAGGTCGCGGCCCGGACGCTGTGAGCGATCACGGCCTCGCCCGGCGCCCGGCCCTCGCCGGAATCTGGCGCCGTAGGCCCGGGCCCGACTCCGGCCTAGCTCTCGACCTCGAGGCGCTCCTGGCTGGTAGGCACCGGCTCGGCGCCGTCGGGCAGCGCCTTGCGCAACTCGGCCAGTTCGCCGGACAGCCCGGTCAGGTGCTCCTCGATGGCCTCGAGGCGCTCCTCCAGGCGGCCGGCCGAGGCCAGCGTGACCAGGCGCTCGTCAAGGCGGTCGACGCCGTCCTCGATGCCCTCGAGGCGCTGGGAAACCGCGCGAACCCGGCGGGTCAACCGCTCGAGGTCGGCGGCAGAGGGAATGTTCAGCGCGCCGAAGGCGACCTCCTGGGCCGCGGAGGCCTTCTCGCGGGCATCGAAGGCGCGCGAGATGGCGCCCGACACGAGTGGGTTCTCGAGCAGGTCCTGGGCGAGCTTGCCCAGCGCCTCCTCGCCCTGGCGGGACAGCCGGCCGCGCAGGCCCTGGCGGTCGGGGTCATTGTCGTCCATGTAAGCGACCCTACCCCGTGCGCCTCTTCGGATCGCGCCCGAGTCCCTATCTCGACCTCAGGTCGAGCCTGAGCTACACATTCTGGGTGGTCAGGTGCAGCCCACTCACGATTGTTCTGCCGATCGCCTTCGAGCGACGCATACCGCAACCCGTCGGACGGTTCCGCGTTGCAAACGACCGGACCGGTAGATAGCGTGCTGCGCGCTGCCGGGGAGGCCCCGTGCGGGAACCTGCTGAAAAGAGGATGTCGGTGAAGAAGCGCAAGCTGTTTGGCTCGCTGCTCGTGGCGGGCGTACTGGCCGCGGGCCTGGGAGGCTCCGTCCTGCCCGCGAGCGCCCAGCCGCGCACGTTCCTCGTGACGCTGGTGACCGGCCAGACCATCACCGTGCAGCTCGACGTCCCGGCCGGCACGCCGGTCAGCCAGGTGCAGGTCCCCGGTATCTCGGTGGGCATCGTCTCCATCCAGGAGGTCGGAGGCGGAGAGCCCGCGCCCGCCCCTGCGCCCGGCGGCTCCACGACGCCCGCTCCCGACGGCGGCGGCGCTCCCGCGGCGCCCGGCGCCACGGCCGAGGAGGGCGCTGGGGAGGGGGACGAAGACGGAGAGTTCGAGGACGGCAGCCACAACGACGAGGACGGCACGGGCGAGGACGAGGACGGCGAGGACGGCGAGGACGGCGAGGACGGCACGGGCAGCGAGGATGAAGCTGAAGGTGAGGACGAGGGTTCGTCCCGCGGCGAGGAACGCGGCCCCGACGGCCGAACGCCGCAGCAGCGCCGCCGCGCCCGTCCGACCGAACGGCCGACACGCCAGCCCGGCGGCGCGCCGACCCCCTCGAACCCCGGCTTCTCGCTCGCCCTTCCCGGCCCGGCACCGGTCGGCGTGCCCAACTTCTTCATCGACAAGTTCCGGATCCCCCCCTTCCTGCTGCCGATCTACCAGGCCGCGGGCATCGAGTACGGCGTGC
>JBBJOB010000079.1:0-8655 GCA_037721455.1 Solirubrobacteraceae bacterium
CGCCGGCGCGGGAAGCACCTCGTGCTCGACCTGGCGGGCGACCTCAACGTGCTCGTGCACCTCATGAGCGCCGGGCGGCTGCAGCTCTTCGACGAGCGCGCCGGGGTGCGCGACCGCACGTCGCGCCTGCTGCTCCGGTTGCCCGAGCAGCGCGAGCTGCGCCTGCGCGAGTTCGGCACCCGCCAGGCGGCCTGGGTCAAGGTGCTGCGCGCCGACAAGCTCGAGGCCGAGGAGGCGCTGGCCACGCTGGGTCCCGAGGCCTGGCCGCAGCCGCCCGAGGACCTCGGGGCGCGCCTGGCCGTGCCCCGCCCGCTCCACGCCCTGTTGCGCGACCAGCACGTGATCGCGGGGATCGGACGCTCGTGGGTCGACGAGATCCTGTGGACTGCGCGGCTGTCGCCGTTCAAACGCGGCGACGACCTCGACGAGGACGAGACGGCAACGTTGCGCGAGGCGATCGCGACGGTGCTCGACGGCGCCCTCGAGCACTACGAACGCGTGGTCGCGCTGCCCATCCCCGACAAGCTGCCCATGCCCCTCCAGGTCCACCGCCGCCAGGGGGAGCCGTGCCCGCGCTGCGAAGCGACGCTCGAGGCCGTCCACTACGAGGACTACGTGATGAGCTACTGCCCGGCCGAGCAGACGGCCGGCAAGGTGCTCAAGGACCGCCGCCTGTCGCGCCTGCTGAAGTAGCCGCGCGGATCGCGATCTCGCCGGTCCGGACGACATGGTGCTCGAAGGCGTCGTCCGTGTGCGGGCGATCCTATGCTCCGCCCATGGCGATCACCGCCCGCGCGCTGGTGGACCCCCCGCCCCAGGTGCGCCGCGCCGCCGGCGAGGACCGCGGGGTGCTGGCGGCGGTGCTGGCCCGCGCCTTCCTCGACGACCCGGTCACCAGCTACTTCTACCCCGCGGCGCGCACCCGCGGCGCCTACGCGCGGCGCTTCTTTCGCGCGCGGCTGGGGGTCCTGGGCCGTCAGGAGCAGGTGTGGACGACCGACGACCTCGCCGGCGCGGCGCTGTGGTCGCTGCCCGGGCGCTGGCGCGACGGCGTCCTCGACGGGTTCAGGCTGTTCCCCAGCCTCCCGGGCCTGCTGCCCCATCCGTGGCGCGCGCTGCGCGGCGTTCACCTGATCGAGGAGCGCCACCCGCCGGCCCAGCACTTCTACCTGTCGGTCATCGGCACCGACCCGGCGCACCAGGGCCGGGGGATCGGCTCGGCGCTGTTGCGCCCCGTGCTCGACCTCTGCGACCGCGAGCGCTTTCCCGCCTACCTGGAGTCCTCCAAGGAGCGCAACGTCGACTTCTACGTCCGCCACGGGTTCCACGTGCGCGAGCGGATCACCCTGCCCGACGGCCCACCGTTGTGGCTCATGTGGCGCGAGCCGTCGCGGTAGCAGGCCGTGGTCGTCCTGGCCTCCATCGAGGGGTTCTTCGACGCGGTCGGCTCGTTCTTCGGCAACCTCGCCGGCCTGCAGTTCGGGCCGCTTGCCCTCGGTGTCGTGCTGTTCGTGGGCTACCTCTCGCTGCGCGCCCGTGCGTACTTCCACGTGCTGCGCGCCGCCTACCCGGGCGAGCAGTTCCGGTTCCGGCACATCTGGGGCGCCTATATGAGCGCCTACGGGATCAACAACGTGCTCCCCGCGCGCGCCGGGGACATCATGAAGGTCTACCTGGTCAAGACGTCGATCCCCAACGGGCACTATCCCGCGGTGGGGTCGGCGATGTTCGTGGAGGCCATCTTCGACGCGGTCATGGCAGTGTTGATCCTTGCCTTCGCCTTCAGCCAGGGCGTGTTCCCCAAGCCGCCGGACTTCGCCGACCTCGACGCCTTCGACCTCTCGTTCCTGGCCCAGAACCCGCGGCTGGCGCTGTTCATCCTCACGGCGGTCGCGGTCGGCGCGCTCGTGCTCTTCGCCGTGCTCAGCGCCCGGGTCAAGGCCTTCTGGGCGCGGATGCGCCAGGGCGTGGTCATCCTCCAGGACCGCCGGCGCTACCTGCGCGAGGTCTTCGCCCTCCAGTGCGCCGGCTGGCTGCTGCGCTTCGCGGCCATGTGGGCCTTCCTGGAGGCCTTCAACATCGGCGGCTCGTTGCAGAACACACTGCTGGTGCTGGGCACCTACGCGGTGGCCGCGGTGGTGCCGATCACCCCGAGCGGCGCCGGCGTCCAGCAGGTGCTCATCATCCAGGTCTTCGCCGGGACCGCCGCGACGGCCACCGTGGCCGCCTACTCGGTCGGTCTGGCGATCGCCGTCGGGGGGACCACGCTCATCGTCGGCTTCCTGGCCCTGGTCTTCATCTTCGACATCCGCTCGTTCGGCGAGGCGGTGCGCCGGGGCAAGGCCGACCGCGAGGCCGCGCCGGCCTAGGAGGGTGCTTACTTCAGGCCCGAGCGGGCCTCGCGCACCAGCGCGACCGCCTCGGGGAAGACCGTCGCCATGACCTGGCGGATCTGCTCGGCCTGCTGCTCGATGGTGCCCTGCACGTTGGCCCGGTTGACCGCCGCGACGGTCATCTCCACGGCGAGCTTGATGGCGTTGTCGGCCCAGGCCAGGTTCTGCTGGCCCTGCATCGACTCGAAGAACTCGCCGAGCTGGCGGCGCATGTCGTCGGAGTCCCCGAAGGGAAAGTTGAAACCGCTGCCTTCCATGCGCTCCACGATAGCGCTGCGCTACAACAGGGTCGTGAGCGGCGTGGTGGAGGGAGCGGGGGTGGCGCTGGCCTACGAGGAGGCGGGGCCGGCGGACGGGCCGGCCGCGGTCCTGGTACACGACATGGCCGCCGACGCGTTGACGTGGGCTCCGGTCACCGAGCGGCTGGAGGGCCGGGTGATCGCCTACGACCGCCGCGGCTACGGGGGCTCGGGCGCGCCCGAGCCCTACCGGGCCACGACGATCAGCGAGCAGGCCGAGGATCTCGCGGCGCTCGTGGCCGGCCTCGACGCGGCGCCCGCTCTGCTGGCCGGCGAGGGCATCGGCGCGCTGACGGTGCTCGACGTCCTGCGCCGCCATCCCGCCGCGGCGCGCGGAGCCGTCCTCGTCGACCCTCCCCTGTTCGCCTTCGTGCCCGAGGCCACGCAGAAGCTGTCCTCCCAGCGCGCGGAGCTGGAGGACGCCGTGCGGGCCGGCGGGCCGGGCGAGGCGGTGGCCCGGTGGCTGGGGCCGGCGGCCGACTTCGGGCGCGTCGGGCGCGCCCGTGGCAACGCGGGCGCCTTCTTCGCCGACCTGGGCGGGCTGGCCACGCTGGCGCTGACCCGCGCTGAGCTGCGCAAGATCGCCGCGCCGGTCGTCGTGCTCACGGGGCCGGCCACAGCGCCGGCGGTGCGCCTGGCCGCCGACCGGGTTGTGGGCCTGCTCGCCGCGGGCACGCGGGCCGAAGACGGCGACGTGGTCGCAGCTCTCAGCGCACTCGCCGCGCGCTGACGGCGATCGTGCCCCCGCGGCGGGCAAGGCCGGCCAGCAGCTCGATCGCCGCCGCCGGCGGAGCGAGCGGCAGCGCAAGGGCCGTGGGCACGGCGTCGCGGGCGGTGAACGGGGCGTTGCGCTTGAGGGTGTGGAACAGCCACGAGGGCGTGGGCGTCGCGCGGCTGACCAGCGACTGCCAGAGCCCGAACGGATTGTGCTCGGCCAGCACGTGGTGGGTACGCAGCGGCTCGAGGCCGTGGACGCGCAACAGCGCGAGCAGGCCTTGCGGGGTGAAGTGCGTGCGGTGGCGCGGGACGTCGAGGTGAAACCACACCGCCCCGCCCGCCCGCGCCTGGAGGCTCGCTGCGTTGGGGACGCCGACCAGCATCACGCCACCCGGGCACAGCCACCCCGCGAGGCGCGCGAGGGCGCCGGCCGGGTCGTCGAGGTGCTCGAGCACGTGCCAGAGGGTCACGGCGTCCAGCGAGCCCGGCGGGATCGCCGCATCCTCGATCGCCGCCCGCTCGAGCTCCAGGCCGTACACCGCTCGCGCCGCGGCGACGCCGCGGGCGGAGGGCTCGACCCCGCGCGCGTCGTGGCCCGCCGCCCGGGCCGCGGCCACGAACCGCCCGCGGCCCGCCCCGGCGTCGAGCAGGCGGGCCGGCGGCCCGGCGCCCGCCGCCCGCAGGAGCGCGAGGCGACGGCGGTCAAAGGCGCGCAGCAGCGGGGCGGCTGGCCCCGCGCCACGAGGCGCGGCGGTGGCGTACTGACCCGCGTCGTGGACCTCGCGCGGCGCCGGCGCGGCGGTGACCGCGCTCGCGCACGACGCGCAGCGCAGCAGCGCCACGGGCTGGGGCCAGGCCGGGTCGGAGCCCGGCACGCTGCGCCACGTCCGCAGCGCGCCGCCGCAGGCAGGGCAGCGCGAGGGAGGGATCCAGGGCCCGGCGGGCACCGGGCCACGCTATCCGGGCGGCGCACTCGGCAACGAACACCGGCACTAGACTGCCGCTCGTGTCCGCCCCCAAGCCGCCCATCGCCCGCCACCGCGCGCGGGTCGAGGCCGCGCTGCGGGTCGCCGCTCCCCTCCTGGACCTCGTGCTGGCCACCGGCGACCGCCTGTCGCGCACGCTCTCCCGCGAGCCGAACGACGCCCCTGAGCCGGTGCGCGTCGCCGGCGGCCGCGGGCGTACCGTCGGGCCGGGGCCCGAGGGCAGCGACTGATGGCCACGGCCACCCCCAAGGCCGTCGCACCCGACCCCGAGGAGGTCGTGGCCGACGAGGCCCCCCGTCGCACGCCCGCTGCCATCGCCGCGATCCTGGCCGGCCTGCTCACCATCGGCGTCTCGGTCTACATCGGCATCGTCTACGCCGACCTGCCGTCGGTCACGGTGGCCGAGACGCTCGCGCCCCTGGTCAACGAGGGAACGCCGCCCGAGGTCTCCCCGGTCATCGTGGAGCTGGCCTTCGTCGACGAGAACGCCGTCGCCATCGTGCTGGGCGCGATCCTCAACGGGCTGGGCCTGATGGCGGCCGGCTTCGCCCTGAGCCTTCTCGTGCGCGCGGCGCGCCACCGCAAGCCCGAGATCCCCCCCTTCCTGCCCGTGGCCGTTCTCCTGGCCGGGATCCTGCTCGCCCTGGCCAACGCGACGACGCAGATCCTCAACGTCGTCAGCGCCGGCGACTTCGTGTCGGGGGGTGATCGCAGCCAGGCGGCGGTCGACGGGCTCGGCGGCGGCGTCGGCCTGCAGATCCTGCAGTCCGTCGGCCTGTTCGCCCTCTTCGCCCTGTCCTTCGGCGGCTACCTCTACGGCGCGCTGAACGCCATGCGCGTCGGCCTGCTCACCCGCTTCATGGGCGTCCTGGGCATCATCGTCGGCGTCGCGCCGATCCTCGGCGTCCTGGTGCCCGCCGCCGGCTCGGGCTTCCCGCTCGTCCAGGCCTTCTGGCTCATCGGGCTGGGCCTCATCTACCTCGACCGCTGGCCCGGCGGCGTCCCGCCCGCCTGGAGTGCCGGTGAGGCCCGCCCCTGGCCCACCCAGCTCGAGCTGCGCGAGGCCCGTGACCGGGAGCGCCTGGAGCGCGAAGGGCAGGCACCGTCCGACGAGCCCGACGCCGAGCCCGGGCCCGAGGCCGAGCGCACCCGCGAGCCCCTCGACGCACCGGGCGCCACCCTGCCCCGGGCGCCGACCCGGGCCCACCCCTCGTCCAAGAAGCGCACGCGCAAGCGCCGGTAGTCACGCGGGCGCCTGCGCCTGTGGTGGCGGCGGTGTTCCCCCACCGCCGGGCCCGGGCAGGATGGGACGACAGGCACGCAGCGAGGAAGAGGAGACGACATGGCTGACACCCAGGCAGATGGCCAGGGGGCCCGGCTCACCGGCCATGGGGCCGGCTCGCCACCCCTCCGGGCAGGCGAGGAGGATCTGGCGCGCGACCTCGAGACGCTGCTGCGCCAGGAGCGCTTCCCGCCGCCCGACGACTTCGTGGCCCGGGCGCTGGTCGCCGACGAGGAGATCTACGAGCGCGCGAACGCCGATCCGCTGGCGTGGTGGGCCGAGCAGGCGCGGGCGCTGCACTGGTTCACCGAGCCCACGACGGTGCTGGACGACAGCAACCCGCCTTTCTACAGGTGGTTCACCGACGGGCGCATCAACGCCTCCTACAACTGCGTCGACCGCCATGTCGAGGCGGGCAACGGCGACCGGGTCGCCTTCCACTGGCGCGGCGAGGAGGGCGAGGAGCGCGACATCACCTACGCCGACCTGCACCGCGACGTGCAGCGCCTGGCCAACGCCCTCAAGGCCCAGGGCGTGGACAAGGGCGACGTCGTCGGGATCTTCCTGCCCATGATTCCCGAGGTCGTCGTGGCCATGCTGGCCTGCGCGCGCATCGGCGCGCCGCACAATGTCGTCTTCGGCGGCTTCTCGCCCCAGAGCGTCAAGGAGCGCATGGAGGTCTCCGAGGCCAAGGCGCTCATCACCGTCGACGGAGCACGGCGCAAGGGGAAGACCGCGGCGATCAAGGCCGACGTCGACGCGACCGGTATCCCGGTGGACACCACGATCGTCGTGCGCCACACGGGCATCGACTGCCCGATGGGCGACGGCGACGTCTGGTACGACGAGATCCTCGAGGCGGCGGACCCACAGTGCCCGCCCGAGGAGCTGGAGGCCGAGCACCCGCTCTACATTCTCTACTCCAGCGGCTCGACCGCGAAGCCCAAGGGGATCCTGCACACCACGGGCGGCTACCTGACCGGCGTGGCCTACACGACCAGGCTCGCGTTCGATCTCAAGCCCGAGGAGGACGTCTTCTGGTGCTCGGCCGACGTGGGCTGGGTCACCGGCCACTCCTACATCGTCTACGGGCCGCTGCTCAACGGCGCGACGTCGGTGATGTACGAGGGCGCGCCCGACCACCCCGACAAGGACGCCTGGTGGGAGATCTGCGCGCGCTACGGCGTGACGGTCTTCTACACGGCGCCGACGGCCATCCGCGCGTGCGTGAAGTGGGGCCGCAAGTACCCCGACCGCCACGATCTCTCCGCGCTGCGCCTGCTGGGCACCGTGGGCGAGCCGATCAATCCCAAGGCGTGGCTGTGGTACCACAAGGTCATCGGCGGCGAGCGCTGCCCGATCGTCGACACCTGGTGGCAGACCGAGACGGGCCACATCATGATCTCGCCGCTGCCGGGGATCACCGCATCCAAGCCGGGCTCGGCCATGCGCCCGCTGCCGGGCATCGACGCGGCGGTGGTCGACGAGAAGGACGGCGAGGAGGTCGAGCACGGCACCCAGGGCCTGCTCGTGCTGCGCCGGCCGTGGCCGGGGATGCTGCGCACGCTCTACGGCGACGACGACCGCTACGTGGAGACGTACTTCTCGCGCTTCGGCAAGGAGACCTATTTGGTTGGAGATGCAGCTCGCCGTGACGAGGACGGCTGCTTCTGGATCATCGGGCGCATCGACGACGTGCTCAACGTCTCAGGGCACCGCATGTCCACGGCGGAGATCGAGTCGGCCATCGTCTCCCACGCCAAGGTGGCCGAGGCCGCGGCCATCGGCGCCAGCGACGAGGACACGGGCCAGTCGGTGGTCGCCTTCGTGACCCTGGAGGGCGACCTGCAGGGCGACGACGACCTCGTCGGTGAGCTCCGCGAGCACGTGGCCCAGCGCATCGGCAAGCTCGCTCGCCCCAAGCGCATCGTATGGGCCGACGACCTGCCCAAGACGCGCTCGGGCAAGATCATGCGCCGCCTCCTGCGCGACATCGCCGAGGGCCGCGAGCTGGGCGACGTCACGACGCTGCGCGACCCCGACGTGATGGGCCAGCTCGAGGGCAAGGTCCAGGAGCGCCAGGCGGCAGGAGAGGAGTGACTCCGCAGGAGCTGCTCGCCGCCCTGGGCGGGCGCCTGGGCACCGACCCCCCGACCGACGAGGAGCGCGAGACGCTGCTGGCCATGGCCGGCGTCGCCGCCCACGCCTCCGAGCGCTGGGCCGCGCCACTCGCGTGCTGGATGGCGGGGCGGGCGGGAGTGAGGCCCGAGCAAGCCGCGGCGCTTGTCCGGGAGATCAGCGAGGGAGGAGCAGCGGCCCGGTGAGGCCGAGCGGAGCGTTGACCCCGCTATCCGGGGGCAATGCGCCAACCGCCACCGAGCAGACCCTCCACCCGCGCCAGATCGGCCGGCGTGTCCACGTCGGCCAGGAAGACCCCCGGCTCCCCGAAGCGCCGCAGCTCTCCCTCATCGATGCTGTTCGCACCCGCAACAGCGGCGGCGCATCGCAGCGACCCGCCACCCTCGACCGCCGCCCGCAGCGCCGGCAGCGCCGAAACCTCCCACCGCGCCAGAAGCGGTTGCGCGGCGCCTCGAAAGGACGGCACCACCGTCCCCTCGCACGCCGCCAGCCACGCCAGCAGCGCCGGCGGGACCAGCGGCAGGTCGCACGCCAGCGCCACCACCGGCCCGCCGCAGGCCTCCAGCGCCGCCACGAGCCCCCGCGCCGGGTGAGGCTCCCCGGCCGGCTCGCGCCACAGTGCGACCCCACGCGGCAACACTGGCAGCGCCGCACCCTGCGGCGCCACCACGGCGACGTCCAGGCCCGCGGCCACCGCAGCGTCGACGGCGCGCAGCGCGAGCGCCCGTCCCGCCAGCTCCAGCGTCGCCTTGGGCGCCCCCATCCGCCGGCTGCGTCCACCGGCCAGGATCGCCACCGTAGTCGCTGTCACGACTCCAGCATGGCCTAGTGGCCCATCC
>JBBJOB010000080.1:0-8616 GCA_037721455.1 Solirubrobacteraceae bacterium
CGGCTGCGCGCGACTCACGCCGCCGTCGTCCCTGGCGCGCCCGGCGCCCGCCCTCCGGGGCCGCCGACGCCACGCGGCCCGTCCCCGCGTCCGCCTTCGGTCAACAGGTAACCGGCCAGCAGCAGCTCGAGCTCGCGCAGCCCGGCCTCGCGCTGGGAGTCGTCCAGGCTCCGCGCGGCGAGCACCAGGCCGCGTCCGGCCGTCTCGGCGGTCGCGGCCAGCAGCGCGGGGTCGCCGGCGCGCACCGAGCCGTCGGCGTGTCCGGAGGCGATGGCCTCGCGCAGCGTGGCCCGGGCCTCCTCCTGGAAGCGCCCTGGCGCTCCGGTGACGTAGGGCAGCAGCAGCTCGGGATCGACCTCGAGCAGGCGCAGGAGGAGGGGATGGGTGACCAGCAGCTCGACCGTGCGCACGCAGGCGGCCACGAGTCGCTCGCCGACCGTCCCGCGATCACAGACGTCGGCCAGCGCCCGCGTCAGCACCGCTCCGAACTCCCGGTGCATGAGCGCACGGATCAGCCCCGCGCCGTCGGGATGGCGGCGATAGACGGTCATGCGGCTCACGCCGGCCCGCTTGGCCACCTCGCTCAACGTCGTGCGCCGCACGCCGAAGTCCAGCACCGTCGCGTGGGTGGCGTCCAGCAGGCCGTCCTCGCCCGTCCCGACGCTCACGAGATGATGTGACATCCATTGTCATTCTGTCACATCGGAAGACGCGAAGACGGGCACGACGCCGGACCCCTAGATCGAACTCGCGTCGTCGTGTGGTCGTTTGACCGGCTGCCCACCCGGGCGGGACGCGTCCTCGCCCTCGCCGCGATACATCGGCTCGTCGCTGAGGTAGGCCGCGCGGACCAGCGCATGAGCCGCCAACGGCGCGGTGATGAGCAGGAAGACGGCGATGAGGACGGCGCGGGCGATGATCGGGCCGTCGCCCGTGAGCATGGCGGCCAGGGCGAGCGCGACGATGCCCAGCGCCGCGCCCTTGGCGGTGGCCTGGATCTCGTTGTAGACGTCGGGCATGCGGTAGATGCCCGCCACGGCGAGGGTGAGCACGAGCAGGCCGAGGACCACGAGGATGCCGGCGGCGACGGACAGCACGGCGCCCATCAGCCGAAGAGCCTCCCGCGCCCGTAGTAGCGCGCCGCGGCGAGGGTGGCCACGAAGCCCAGGAGGGCCAGGATCAGCGCGGCGTCGAGGAAGTAGGAGACGTCGCGCGAGGCCGAGTACAGCACGAGCAGACCGATGAGCACGAGCACGAGCGTGTCCAGCGCGAGGATGCGCGCGACCGTCGAGCGCGCACTCACCACGCGGACCGCGCACGCCCCCAGCAGCACGACGAGCCACACCAGGGCGATGTCGACGAGCGTGTCCATCACGGGAACACCCGCTGCCCGTAGCGGTCACGGAGGAGGCGGAGGCGTTCGCGCACCGCATCGGGGTCGCTCGCGTCGATGGTGTGGAGGAGCATGATCTGGCGTTCGACGTCCATGTCGACGACCACGTCCCCGGGAGCGAGGGTCGTGAGGATCGCCGCGGCGGCCATGCCGGTCTCCGAGCGGCTTTCCATCGGCACCTCGACCAGGCCGGGGCACGGCAGGGGGCGCAGGCCGAGCACGATGAGCGACAGCGACCACGTGCCCCGCACGACCTCCCCGGACACCGCAGCGAGGAGGACGGGGAAGAAGGCCACCCGCTGGGCAAGCTCCCCCGCGGGCGTGTCGTCGGGCCCGCGCAGGCCGCGCACGGCGGCCAGGCAGCCGGCGGAGAGCACGACGCCGGTGGCGAGGTCCACCGGGGCGAAGCTCGCGAGCGACAGCGCGTAGATCAGGGTGAGGCTGACCAGGCGCAGCGCGAGGCTCATCCGCGGCCTCCGGTCAGTGCGGCGGCCGCCTCGCGGCTCACGGCCAGAAGCGGCTCGGGCCACAGCCCCAGCACGAGGACCACGAGCGCCAGCAACACCCCTGGCACCCGCAGCGCCCGTCCGGCGGAGGGCTCATGCTGATCACGCCAGAAGTCACGCTGGTAGATCTGGAACATGTAGACGAAGGACAGCGCCCCGCCCAGGAAGATCAGCGCCACCAGGACGGCGCTGCGCGCCTCGATCCCGGCCCGGAACAGCTCGACCTTGCCGAAGAACCCGGCGCTGGGCGGCACGCCGGCCACGCTGAGGGCGCCGATGGCGAAGCAGGTGCCCACGAGCCAGCCGCGCACGCGGACGGTGAGGAACAGCAGCGTCTTGTTCAGCGCGTTGACGATCGCGTAGAGGATCGCCGCCGCGTAGCCCACGGGCCCGCCCACGGCCAGCGCGATGAGGACGTAGCCGACCTGACCGATGGCCGAGTAGGCCAGCACCTCCGAGGCGCTGCGTCGCGAGATGGCCTGGATGGCCCCATAGACGATGCTCGCACTCCCCAGCACCGCCAGCACCCCGGCGCCGGCCGCGAAGAGGTCGGGCAGCAGGTCGCCACCGAAGCGCAGGAGTCCGTAGCTGCCGACGTTGGCCACCGCTCCGCTGAGCATCGCGGCGACGCCCGGCGTGGCGCCGACGTACACCGGCGGCAACCAGAAGTGGAAGGGGAAGAGGCCGAGCTTGATCGAGAAGGCGACGAGCACCGAGACGCCGATGAGCGCCACGGCGGTGGGGTCGGTCCGGGCCAGCGCGACCCCGACACCGTCCATGTCCAGGGTCCCGGTCACCGTGTAGATGGCCGCCAAGCCGATCAGGAACAGGAACGTTCCCAGCAGGTTGACGATCGCGAAGATGAACCCGGCGCCGATCTGGTGGCGTTCGCCGCCGTAGGTGCTCACCGCGTAGGCGGCCACCATGGTCAGCTCGAAGAAGACGTAGAAGTTGAAGATGTCCGCGGTGAGGAACACCCCGGTCAGCCCGGCGCCCATGAACAGCACCAGCGCCGGCGTCTTGCGCGACTCCACCTCGTCGACGACCTCGTAGGCCAGCCCGGCCAGCAGCACGCCCATCGAGAGCACGGCGAAGACGGCGCCCAGCGCGTCGGCGCGCAGGGCGATGCCCACGCCGGCGGGCCAGTCGCCGGCCACGATCGTCCGCGGGCCGTCGACGAGCACGAGGGCCAACAGCACGCAGAGGGAGACGAAGCCGGCGCCCAGCACGCCGACCGCGAGCCAGGCCACCGAGCGACGGCGGCCGTCCAGCAGCGCGGTGACGGCCGCGCCGACCCACACCAGCCCGAGCGGCAGGGCGAGGCTCACCGGCCCTCCGCCTCGGCGGCATCGTCGTCGTCGCGAGCCTGTTGGTCGATCTCCCGTGCATGGCGGGCCTCCTCTTTGGAGAGCTCGTCGAGGTCCAGCGTGTCGTAACCGGTGTAGACGCGGTACACGAGGCTGAGCAGCAGGGCGATGACGGCGAAGCCGATCACCAGCGCGGTGAGGGTCATCGCCTGCACCAGCGGGTCGCTGATCTCGCCCTCCACGGGCAGGATGGGACTCTCGCCCCGGGTGCGCCCGCTGGCCATGAGCGTCAGGTTGGCCGCGTTGGCGATCAGCACGATGCCGGCCACCACGCGCAGCAGGTCGTTCTTTAGGGCCAGGTAGGCGCCCGAGCCGGCCAGCACGCCGGCGGCCAGGGCGAAGGCGAGCGTCATGTGGTCTCCATCTCCTCGTAGGCGCGGGCCACCGCGTGCACGATCCCCACCACGGCGCCCAGCACCAGGACGAAGACCGCGGCGTCGAAGGCCACCGCGGTCATCAGCTCGAGCTTGCCCACCGTCGTCACCTCGGCGCCCGCCGGGGGATAGTGGGTCAGGATCGGGTCGCCGCGCAACAGGGGCACGAGCGCGACGGCGAGGGCGCCCAGCAGCGCGACGAACGCCGCATGGGGGAGCAGTCGCACGGGCAGGGTGCGCTCGACCTCCTCGCGCCCCAGCGTCACGTACTGCAGCAGGATGCCCAGGGCGGCGACCACGCCGGCGCTGAAGCCGTCGCCCACATCGGTGAAGCCCTTGACCAGGATGGCGATGGCGACCACGAGGATGGGCGCCAGCAGCATCCGCGCGACGACCCGCGTGACCACGCTGCTCACCACAGCCTCCCGCGGCGCAACAGCTTGGTGACGCCCAGCAGCGCGACGGCGACCACCGTTATCTCGCCCAGCGTGTCCAGCGCGCGGAGGTCGGCGAGGATCGCGGTGACGACGTTGTCGGCGTGGGCCTCGGGGGCAAGCTCGGTCAGCCGCCCGGCGGCGTCCCCCTCACCCCCCGTGCGCGAGAGGCCGCCCCACACGAGCACGAACACCGTGGCGCCGGCGACCAGGCCCACGGCGGGGTCGCGGAAGCGGGTGCCCCGCCGCTCGCGCGTCGCCCGCATCTGACTGCGCAGAACCTCCCGGGGGATGAGCGAGAGCACGCCGATGAACAGCAGCGCGACGATCGTCTCCACCAGCACGGCGACCAGCGCAACGTTGGGCGCGCCCAGCAGCGCGTAGACGACGGCCAGCGCGAAGCCGACGGTCCCCAGGGTGAGCACCATGGTCAGGTGGCCGCGCGGGCGCGTCGCCGCCACCGCGACGGCGCCGGCGAAGCCCAGCATGAGCACGAGGGGCAGGTCACCGAGGCTGAAGGAACCGACCGCGTAGGCGCCGAGGGTCGGCGTGAGCACGAAGGCCAGCGCGAAGAGCACCCCGCTGGGCAGGAAGATCGCGGTGACGCGGCCGCGGAAGTCGCGCACCTCGAGGTCGTGCACGCGGTCCGACAGGCCGTTGAGCGCCGCGAGCCCCGCCGTGTACGCCCGCTCGGGACCAAGTCGCTCGCCCAGCCGCGCGACCGCCGCCGCCGCTGCGGGCACCGCCCGGTGCGCCGCGTAGACCAAGGCGCCCAGGGCGAAGGTGGCCAGCGCGAGGAGGTTCTCCGCGCGCAGGTCGAGGTAGTAGCGCGCCTCCACGGGCACCGCGGCCAGCAGGCTGGGCGTCGCCGCGTCCTGGGCGATCGCCGCGAACGGCGCGGGCACCAGGCCGGCGATCAGGCAGATCGCGCCCAGCGCGCCGACCGGCGCGACCATGGCCGCCGGCACCGGTCCGGCCTCGGTGCGCGGGGCGCCGAGGAACAGACCTGTCCAGAAGCGGGCCATGTAGGCCAGCGTGAGGACGGCGATGAGCAGCGCCATGGCGGCGAACACCCATCCGCGCTCCAGCGCCGCCTTGAACAGCAGTTCGTCGGCGAAGAAGCCGACCGTGAGGGGCAGCGAGGCGACCGTCGCCGCGCAGGCGAGCGACCCGGCGGCGACCACCGGCATCCGTCGCCCGAGGCCCCCCAGCTCGGACAGCCGCTGGGCGCCGGTCGCGCGCGTGACCGCTCCGGCGGTGAGGAACAGCGCACACTTGGCCACCGCGTGGGTCACGACGTAGAAGGCCGCGGCGCCCACACCGGACTCGCCGCCCAACCCGTAGAGGAAGACCACGTAGCCGTACTGGCTGAAGGTCGAGTAGGCCAGGACCTGCTTGAGGTCGTCGCGCGACAGCGCGAGCACGCCGCCCACCAGCATCGAGGCGAAGCCCGCGACGACTAGCGCGTCGAGCAGCACCGGGCTGCGCTCCAGCAGCGGGTAGACGCGCCCGATGAGCAGCACGCCCGCGGCGACCATGGCCGCCGAGTGCAGGTAGGCCGAGACCGGCGTCGGCGCCGCCATGGCCCGCCCGAGCCAGAAGTGGAAGGGCACCTGGGCGCTCTTGGCCAACGCGGCCAACGCGATCAGCGCCGCCGCGACGGTGACCGTGGTGCTCGACTCCGCCACTCGGAAGAGCTCGGGCAGCGAGAAGGTCCCGTAGCGGTCGTAGAGCAGGAGGGTGCCGATGAGCAGCGCTACGGCGGTGATCGCCGTGACCAGCAGGGCCATGAGCGCCGCCCGCCGTGCCTCGGGGTCGTCCCGGTCGTAGGCGATCAGCAGGTAGGAGGCGACGGCCGTCAGGTCCCAGAATAGGAACAGCAGGATGAGGTCCTGGGCGAGGGCCAGACCCACCATGGACACCATGAACAGCCCGAGCAGCGCGTAGAAGCGTGGCTGCTCGCGCACCGACCGTCCCTGCTCGGCGAGGTGGTGGGGGAGGTAGCGCCAGGCGAACAGGAACACCGGCACAGCGACCCCGGTGGCCATGAGGGCGTACATGGCCGCGAGGCCGTCGAGGCGCAGGTGCAGGCGCAGGTCCAGCGTGGGCGCCCAGGGAACGTTGATCTCGCCACCGCCGGCGAGCCAGAGCCAGAGGAGCGCCACGAAGCCCGCACCGGCCGTTGCGAGCAGCGCGGCCGGTGGAGCCCAGGTCCGCATCGATCCCATCCCCTACCCGGGGGCGGGCCTCGCGGCACGCCAAGAAGTGTACCTACTAGTGGTACACTTCTGTGCATGCCCACGGCCCACCCGCGTGTCCAGGTCACGGTCGATCCGCAGCTGGCGGCAGCCCTCGACGAACTCGACCCAGCCCCCGCCAGCCGGTCACGGCAGATCCGCGACCTGGCGCTGCGCGGGGCCAAGGCGCAGCAAGGGGACGAGACGCGCCATCGCGAGGCGATCGATGGTCTGCTGCGGATCGCCCGCGGCGAGACCACCTACGATCCGGCCTCGGCGCGCGAGGCGCACGCCCAGCGGGAAGCCGACCTCCCCGAGCCACCGCCCCGGTGAGGCCCTACGCGACCGGGCTTCCTCTCGTCATCGATACATCCGCCTGGGTGCGCCAGCGGGAGCCCGCTGTGCTGCCGCGCTGGCAGGCCACCGTCGAGGCCGGCCTCCTCGTCGCGTGCCCGGTCTCCACGCTGGAGATCCTCACGTCGACACGAGATGAACAGGAGTACGCGCTCGTCGCGGGCGAGCTCTTCAGGTTGCGTCAGGCACCCGTGACGACATCCGCCTGCGCGGCCGCCCTGCAGGCCGCTCGGGAGCTGCGCGGGAGCCGCCGCCTCCCGGCCGCCGACTACCTGCTCGCGGCTGCCGCGGCCGAGCGTGGCTTCGGGGTGCTCCACGAGGACGCCCACTTCGACACCCTCGCGCAGGTTCTCGGCTTCCAGAGCGTGCGCCTCTCGGACGCCGACTGATGGACGGTTGCGCCGCGCTCGGGGTAGGCGGCCAGCATGACCGAATCAGACGAGAGCGCCGATCGGGTCGCCCACGGCGAGGCCTCGCTGGGCGACGCGCAGGCCGACAACCCGCCCGACGATCCCGAGATGCTGGCCGACGACGCCGGCGAGCTGGACACCGACGGCGAGTTCCACGGCGAGCTCCCG
This sequence comes from Solirubrobacteraceae bacterium, assembly GCA_037721455.1. Lineage (GTDB taxonomy): Bacteria > Actinomycetota > Thermoleophilia > Solirubrobacterales > Solirubrobacteraceae > Siliceabacter. The sequence goes on from JBBJOB010000080.1 coordinate 7,244, forward strand.
GTCGACGAGGAGCGCGACGAGGAGGATCCGGCGCCGAACATGCCGTAGGCGGGCGGCGCCGGCGTAAGCCGGTCCCGTGCGGGCCTGCTGCGCCGGGCCCCGTTTCGCAGGCCCATAGGCTGATCGGCCGTGGGCCCCGCCGGTCAGCAGCAGCAGCGAGCGACCGGCCTCGCCACGGCCTCCGCGGTCCTGGGCACGCTCGCCCTCCTGGCCGTGGTGGTCACCTTCGGCGTGCTCTTCGTCGTGGCCCTGCCCGTCGGCGCGGCGGCAGCGATCATGGGCGTGGTCGCTCGGCGGCGGGCGGGCGGCGGCGCCGCGACGGTCGGCGTGGTCACCGGCGTTCTCGCGGTGCTCCTCTCGCTGCTGGTCGTGGCGCTGATCGCCGTGGTCACCATCGCGCTCGACGGCATCGACCTCGGCGGCCTGCCCCAAGCGATCCGCGACCTTATCCCCCTGAACCTGGAACGCGAGCTCGACCGCCAGCTTCCGGAGGTCCCCGACGGCGTCATCACCGAGTGATCGCCCCGCGGCAGGAGCTCACGAGCGGGCGGCGAACCGGAGGGCGTGCTGGCCATGCTCTTCACCATCGCCGTCCTCGGCGCACTGGGGACGTGGGTCGTCGCGGCGGGCATGGTGCGTGCGGGCCGGCAGCTGGCCATCGACTGGCCGGCCACCCTGGTGTGGCTCGGCCTGGCCGAGTGGCCGCCCGAGGAGGGCGTGCTGACCAGAACCGAGCTCGCGGAGGCGCGTGCACATGCCCGCCGTGCCCGGGCGGCAGTGGCCAGCGGTGGCGCGCACGTTCCGCACGCCGCGGCATAACGGTAGTCGCCGTCCGTTTGCCCCGGCGGGGCACCGGAGAGGTGACGGGCATGTCCACCGCATCCGCCGTCCTGGGCACCCTCGCGCTGCTGGCCGTCGTGCTCAGCTTCGGGCTGCTGTTCTTCGTGGCCCTGCCATTGGGCCTCCTGGCCATCCTGCTCGCCGTCGTCGCGAGACGGAAGGGGATGAGGGCAATGGTCGGCCTGGTCACCGGCGTGCTGTCCACGGTCCTCTCGCTGCTCGTCGTGGGCCTGATCGTCGCGGTCGTGGTCTTCCTCGACGGGGTGGACGTCAGCGGCCTTCCCGACGCTGTGCGCGACGGGATCCCCGACGACGTGCTGCGCGAGCTCGAGGAGCAGCTCCCCGAGGGGATCGAGGGGATCCAGGGCCGGGTGTGACCAACCGCACGTGCTTGGCTCGCCGCGCCGCCTGCGCGCACCCGGCGCCTGAGCGGCCGTCTCGAACGTCTGGCCACTGCGCTCGCACCGGTGCCCGCTTCAGCCGATGATCGGATCGTCGTGCCGGTGCACCACGAGCTTCCCGACGACTGGCTG
>JBBJOB010000081.1:0-8606 GCA_037721455.1 Solirubrobacteraceae bacterium
GTCGTCGGCATCGCTGTCGTCGCCCTGGGTGTCGTCGGCCGCGTCGTCGGTGTCGTCGGCCTCGACGTCGTCGGAGGGGGCCGTGTCGCGCGGCGGGGCGGGCTCGGCGTCGTCGTCCGGGGCGACCGCCGTCGTCGCGCGGGCCTCGGCCTCAGGCTCAGCCGGTTCGGCCTCGGCCTCGGTGTCGCCCGACACCGACGCCTGGATGGCCTTGGCCTCAGGCGAACCCTCAGGCACGAACGACACAGCCGCGCGGAACAGCTCTGTCCACGTACGCGAGTCGACCTCGCCCGTCACAGACAGACCCACACGACCCTGAAAATCCTCGACCGCATCCTCGGTCACCGGTCCGAACGCACCATCGGCATCCACGGCGAGCTTCTGCTGCACCGCGACCACGGCCGAACCCGTGTCACCGCTGCGCAGGATCGCGTCGCCCGCCCGCACACGGTCACCCTCGCCGGGCCCACTCTCCTCGCTGCCCGTCGCACCCGAACCACCCGACTGCGCCGAAGCCAACGGCACCATCGGCGAAGCCAACAACGCAGCACTCAGGGCCAACGAACTCGCCTTACGCCGCGGAGCATGCTTGCGATGCACGGCAGCAAGCTCACGACGACGACGCGAACGCTCGATTGAGCGCGTCCAGATATCGACACAAGCGAGATCTCGCTCGGGCGCCTGCTCAGCCGACGAGGCCAAATGGGATGCGAACACGAAAGCGACTCCTAGAGGGTTCTTTGCTGGGCCTACGGGGTTAGCTGACGGGCTCGCGCGCAAAGACCGCGCTACACCGCAAAAACGCGGCGATTCGCCCCTGTGACCTCAACGGGCCACCTCGGTTCCCCCGATCCAGGACCGCAAGGCGATCCCAGACTCGGCTGACAGAGCGATATGAAACCGCATATGTCAAGGAGTTGCGCTCTCGGCCCTGATTTTCCTGCCTGCGCCACCGATCAGCCGGCCTGCGCGGCGAGCACGTTGACCGGGCCTTCGACCCGAATGCGCACGCGATCGCCCTCGTGCCAGACCGGGAAGCCGAGGCTGCGACTGCGCAGCCGCAGGCCGCTGGGCAGCTCGAGGCGCACGAGCTGATCGTGGCCGTAGAAGGACCGGCCGACCACGAGGGCCTCGATCGCGTCGCTCCGGCCGGCCGAGGCGCTGATGGCCAGCGACTCGGGGCGCAGGACGACCTCCACGGCGCCGCCCAGCCAGCGCTCGGCGGGAAAGCGCCCCAGCTCGCAGTCCACGACGCCCTCGCTCGCCCTCCCCGGCAGCACATCGGCGTCGCCGAGGAACTCGGCCACCCAGCGGCTGGCGGGGCGCCCGTAGACCTCCTCTGGCGTACCGGCCTGGGCCACCGCTCCGTCGCGCATCACGCTGACCGCGTCGGCCAGCGACAGCGCCTCCTCCTGGTCGTGGGTGACCAGCAGGGCGCTCGCGCCGGCGGAGCGCAGGATCTGGGCCACCTCCTCGCGCAGCGCCAAGCGCAGGCCGGCGTCCAGGGAGGCGAAGGGCTCGTCGAGCAGGACCACCTCTGGCTCGGGCGCCAGCGCGCGGGCCAGCGCGACCCGCTGTCGCTCGCCGCCCGAGAGCTCGTGAGGAAAATCCTTTGCGCGGTCAGCGAGGCCCACCAGATCGAGGCAGTCCTCCACGCGGCCGGGCCGCGGGCCGCCGAAGCCGACGTTGCCGGCGATGGTGAGGTGCGGGAAGAGCGCGCCGTCCTGGAAGACCATGCCGATGCGCCGCCGGTCGGGCTCCTCCCAGGCGTCGTCGCCGGCCACCCGGCGCCCGCCGATCTCCACGGTCCCGGCGTCGGGCGCCTCGAAGCCCGCGATGACGCGCAGGAGGGTGGTCTTGCCCGAGCCGCTGGGCCCCAGCAGCGCGACGAGCTCCCCGCGGTCCACCCGTAGCGTCGCTCCCGCCACCGCACGGGTGGAACCGAAGGCCTTCTCCACGTCGGTGGCCTGGATGGCTGGCGATCTCTGGGACATCTTCGGTTACCCTACTTCGGCCACCCTAAGTGACGGCGTCGACGCAGCGCACAACGGTAAGCGTGCGGAAACGCGCCGACGACGCACCACCCGCCGACCCAGCTCACGAAGAGGAGGCCCCCACACCGTGCTGTCGAGCCTGATCCGCCGCCGCTGGCCACTCCCCGTGGGCGCCGCCGTCCTGGTCATCGTGATCCTCGGCGGGGCCCTGGTGGCCTCGAGCGACCAGGGCGACGACACGCTCGTGGTCTACAACGGGCGCTCCCACTACGGCGACGAAGCGGCCTTCCTGGAGTTCCAGCGCCGCACGGGCATCGACGTCGAGCTGCGCGGGGGCACTGCGCCCGAGCTCTACGAGCGCCTGCGCCGCGAGGGCGAGGACACGCCGGCCGACCTGTTGGTGACCACGGACCTGGCCAACCTGTGGCGCGCCGAGGAGTCGGGCCTGCTGCAACCCGCCGCGAGCGACGCCCTGCGTGAGCAGGTGCCCGAGCGCCTGCGCGACGCGAATGGCTCCTGGTGGGCGATCAGCACGCGCATCCGCACCCCGGTCGTCTCCACGGCCCGCGTGGAGCCCGGCGCGGTGACCGGCTACGCGGACCTTGGCGACCCACGCCTCGAGGGGCGCACCTGCCTGCGGACCTCCAACAGCGAGTACAACCAGTCGTTGGTCGCCGACATGATCGCCAAGCGCGGGCCCCGGGCCACCGAGGCACTTCTGCGTTCCTGGATGGCCAACGACCCCGACATCATCAACTCCGACGGGGAGATGCTCGGGGCGATCGCCGCCGGAGACTGCGACGTGGGCCTGGCCAACCACTACTACCTCGGCCGCACGCTGAAGGATGACCCCGACTTCCCGGTCGCCCCCGCGTGGGCCGAGCAGGACGGCGCAGGGGCGCACGCCAACGTGTCCGGCGTGGGCATGGTGCGCTGGTCGGACATGGAGGCCGAGGCGCTGGCGCTGATGGAGTTCCTCACCGCGCGCGAGGCACAGGCCCAGATCACCTCGCGCAGCGAGTTCGCCGCCAACCCGACGGTGCCGCCGGCGCAGCACATCCGTGAGTGGGCCGACGTGAAGATCGACCCGATCGCCGTCGAGGAGGCCGGCCCGCTGCTCGACGAGGCCGTGATGCTCATGCAGGAGGTCGGTTGGCGCTAGGGGTGCCGAGACGGTCAGGTGACGACCGGCGAGGCGGGCCCCCCGGTCGTCTCCCGGTGCCGAGACGGTCAGGTGACGACCGGCGAGGCGGGCCCCCCGGCGGTCTCCTAGGCGCTCCGGGCGCGGCCCGCCGCCGGCGGGTGGGCCGTATCCCCGGCTGGACGATCGTCGGGATCCTGGTTGCCCTGGTGGTGGCCGGGCCTCTGGTCGCGCTTCCGGCCAGCTTCATCGCCTCCGGCGAGGCCTTCGACCAGATCGCCGCCTCGCTGCTGCCCTCGGCGCTGGCCAACAGCATCCTGCTGGCCGTCGGCGTGGGAGCGGGCACGCTGGTGCTGGGCGGCGGGCTGGCCGTGCTGGTCTCGTTCTACGACTTCCCCGGCCGGCGCTGGCTGGACTGGGCGCTCGTACTGCCCATGGCCATGCCCGCCTATGTTCTGGTGTTCGTCCTGCTGGGCCAGTACGGGAGCGCCAACCCGCTGCAGACCAGCCTGTTCGGCGGCGGGCTGGCGCTGCCCGATCCCCGCGGCCCCGGTGGCGCGATCGTGGTGCTCAGCGCCGTGCTGTACCCCTACGTCTACGTGCTGGGGCGAAGCGCGTTCCTCGGCCAGTCGCGCCAGGCCATGGAGGCCGCGCGCAGCCTGGGGCGCACGTATGGCCAGGCGGTGCGCGGCGTCGCGCTGCCCCTCGCCCGCCCCGCCCTCGCGGGCGGCGCGGCGCTGGCCATCATGGAGTCGCTGGCCGACTTCGGGGCGGTCAACCTCCTGGGCTTCGAGACCCTCACCAGCGCGATCTACCGCGTGTGGTACGGCGCCTTCGACCAGGCGGCTGCGCTGCAACTGGCCACGGTGCTCGTGGGTCTCGCGCTGACCATGGTCGCCCTGGAGCGCCTGCTGCGCGGGCGGGCGCGCTACCACCAGGCGCTCGCCCGCGGCGACGCCGTGGCGCCGCTGCGCCTGCAGGGCGCGCGGCGCTGGCTGGCACCGGTGGTGCCCTGTCTGCTGCTGGGAGCGATCTTCGCCGTGCCGGTCGCCCAGCTCGTCGCGTGGTCGGTGGAGACGCTCGTGGAGGGCACACTGGGCAGAGACCTGGCCGGCGCCGCACTGAACACGCTGCTGCTGGCCTTGGTCGCCGCGGCCATCGCCGTGGTGACCTCGACCGTGGTGGCCTACGGCCAGCGCGCGCGACCCTCGCGGGTCGGCCGCGTCTCCGCGCGCCTGGCCGCGGTGGGCTACGCGGTCCCCGGCACGGTCATCGCGGTGGCCGTCTATGTGCCGCTGGTGTGGCTGGACCGCCGCCTCGGCGACGCGGCGGACGGGCTCTTGGGAGTCGACCTGGGACTGCTGTTCACGGGCACCATCCTGGGCCTGGTGCTGGCCTATGTGGTGCGCTTCCACGCGCTGGCCTTCTTCGCCGTGGAGGCACGCATGGGGCGCATCAACCCGAGTCTCGACGACGCCGCCCGCGCCCTTGGCGCCGACCGGGCGCGGGTGCTGGCCGACGTCCACGTGCCGCTGCTGTGGCCGGGGGTGCTCACCGCAGCGCTGCTGGTGGTGGTGGAGGTCATGAAGGAGCTGCCGGCCACGGCGCTGCTGCGCCCGCTGGGCGGCGACACGCTGGCCATAACCGTCTGGGAGGCCACCAAGGACAGCCGCTTCGACGTCGCCGCCCTGCCCGCGCTGGGCATCGTGGCGGTGAGCCTGATCCCTGTGATCCTGCTCATCCGCCTGTCACGACGCGACGGCTGGTCGGCGCCCGGCGTGCAGGGCAGCACGCCGTCGGGGGGATGAGATGGGGACCGCTCCTCGCCGCGTGCGGGGGGCTCGCCGCCCTCTCGCTCCTGCTGCCCTCCACCCCCTCCTTCGACCCGTGGGGCTGGTTGGTCTGGGGCCGCGAGGTCGTGGCGCTGGATCTCGACACGACCTCGGGACCGTCGTGGAAGCCACTGCCGGTGCTGGTCACCGTCTTGCTCTCGCCGGCCGGCGAGCTCGCGCCCGACCTGTGGCTGGTGGTCGCACGCACCGGCTGGCTGGCTGGCATGATGCTCGCGTTCGTGGCTGCCGCGCGGCTGGCGGGTCCCTGGGCCGGGGTGGTGGCCTGCGTGGCCCTGGTGCTGACCCCGGGCGTCGAGGCCCGGTGGATCCGCTTCTTCTTCCAGGGCGACTCCGAGCCGCTGCTGGTCGCGCTGTGCCTGGGCGCTGTGCTGCGCCACCTTGACGGCCACCGCTCTGGGGCCCTGGTTCTGGGCGGGCTGGCCGCGCTTCTGCGCCCGGAGGTGTGGCCGTTCCTGGGCCTGTACGGGCTCTGGCTGTGGCGAGGCGACGCGTCGCAGCGGGTGGCGGTCACCGCGGTGGTCGGCGCCGTCGGGCTGCTGTGGTTCGGCGGCGACTGGCTCGGGTCGGGAAGCCTGTGGACCGGCGCCGACCGCGCCCAGGTGCTCGGCGCCGAGGTGGACCGCCTCTCGCTGGTGTGGGAGGCTGTGTCGGGCCTCGTGATCCTGCCGGTGTGGCTGATGGCGGCCGGGTGCGTGGCCCTCGCCCTGCGGTCCCGGGAGCAGCTCGTGCTCTGGTTGGCCGGCGGGGCGCTGGCCTGGATGGGCCTGGTGGGCGCGATGACCGTCGTCCTGGGCTTCGCCGCCCTGGGTCGCTTCCTCGCCCCGCCCGCCGCCGTGCTGTGTGTGCTGGCGGGCGCCGGGGCGGTGCGGGTCGTGCGTCTGGTCGGGGAGCGAGCGGGCGCGTGGCGGGCGGCCGGGCAGGCCCCGCGCGCCCAGAGCTCCGGCGGTGCGCAGCCCCGCCGCGGCGGCCGAGCGGGCTGGCGTCCGGCAGCCGTGCCGCGCGGTCTGCTCGCACGGCCTCGCGTCGTCCGCGCCGGCGTCGCCGTCCTGCTGCTCGCGATGGCCGTGCCGCTGGCGCTCCCCCGCGCCGAGCAGCTCGGGCCCCAGGTCGAGGAGGCCGCGGCGCGTGACCGCCTCGAGGATCAGCTCGACCTCGCGTTGCGCCGCGCCGGCGGCGCGCAGACCCTCTTGCGCTGCGGCGGCCTCGCCGCCGACCAGGCCGGGCTGGCCATCAACGCTCAGCCGGCGCTGGCGTGGAAGCTGGACGTCCGCCTCGCCGACGTCCCGCGCTTCCTCGGCCCCCGGCCGGGCGTGGTCTTCACGCGGGTCGGCGGGAACCGCGAGCGCACGCTCTCCTTCCTGTCGCGGCCCGGCGTGCGACCCCTTGCGCGCACCGAGGAGTGGATGGTGTTCGCCGTCGACTGCCGCCCGGGTTAGGGCTGCCGAACAATTAGGCGAACCTAAGCTAGTATGCCGCGCGTCATGGCGACCCTCTCGGCCATCGTGCCCGCCACCAACGTGCCGTCCACCCTCGTCAGGGCGACCGCGGCCGTCGCCCGCGCGGCCTCACCACCCGAGGAGCTCATCGTCGTAGACGACCCGCCGACCCTCTCGGCCACCCAGGCGCGCAACGCCGGCGCCTGGCGCGCGCGCGGCGACGTCCTGGTCTTCGTCGACGCCGACGTGGAGGTCCACCCCGACGCCTTCGCCCGCGTGCGCGCGGCCTTCGCGGCCGACCCCGGGTTGACTGCCGTGTTCGGCTCCTACGACGACGCGCCGTCGTGCCCCGGCACCGTCTCCGCCTTTCGCAACCTGCTCCACCATCACGTCCATCAGACCGGCGCCGGCCCGGCCGAGACCTTCTGGGCGGGGCTGGGCGCCGTGCGCCGCGACGCCTTCCTCGCCGCCGGGGGCTTTGACGCGCAGCGCTTCCCCCACCCCTCGATCGAGGACATCGACCTGGGCGCGCGGCTGGCCGCCGCGGGCGCCCGCATCCGCCTGGATCCGACCATCCGGGGCAAGCACCTCAAGGCCTGGACCCTGGGCTCCATGGTGTGGACGGACTTCGCCCGCCGGGGGGTGCCGTGGGTCGGCCTGCAACTGCGGGAGGGGCGCTCGTCCACGGCGCTGAACTGCGGCTGGCGCCATCGCCTGAGCGCGGGTGTCTGCCTGACCGGGGCGACGAGCGCGCTCCTGCGCCGGCCCGCGCCGGTCGCTGCATCCGGTCTGGCGCTCGCGGCCCTCAACCATTCGTTCTACTCCCTGCTGGCACGGCGGCGGGGTCGCCGCGAGGCCGCGCTGGGCGTCGGCCTGCACGCGCTGCACCACCTCTGCGCGGTGGCGGCCGTGCCCGCCGGGGTGGCTGTCCACGCTCGCGAGCGAGCGGGAGCCCTGCGCGCTCCGGCGCCCGCTCCCGGCCTCGTGGCCCAGCTCCCACCCGCGCCGGCCCGCGAGACGGCCGTCGAGCACGACCGCCGGCCGGCAGCGGTCGTAGCCGCGTGAGCGAACTGGCCATCGGTCTGGTCGGGTGCGGCCGGCTCGCCCGAGCGGGCTACCTGCCAGCGCTGATTGCGGCGCGCGGCGTCCGGCTGGCCGCGGTGGCCGACCCCGACCCGCTGCGCCGCGAAACGGTGGTCGCCGTTGCGGGCGACGCGGCCGCGGGGTGCCGCGTCCCCGCCTTCCGCACGTTGGAGGGGCTGCTGCAGGGTGCCCGCGTGGACGCGGTCGTGCTGGCCACCCCGGTGGCGGCGCACCTGGACGACGCGCAGCTCGCGGCGAACGCCGGGGTCGCCACGCTGGTCGAGAAGCCGCCCGCGCCAGACGCCGCCGGTGCCGCCGCGCTGGCGGCGCTAGGTCCCGCCCCGTGGGTCGCCTTCAACCGCCGCTTCGGCGCCGGACAGCGCGCGGTGCGGGCGGCGCTCGCCGGCCGGGAGGACAGCGACCACGGCTCCGGTGGCGAGCGCGCGCCCGGGTCCGCTCGGCCGCAGCGCGTCGACCTGATGCTCGAGCTGCGCTACCGACGGGCGAGCTGGGGCGCGCACACCGTGGGCGACGAGGCGCTGCTCGACCTCGGGCCTCACCTCGTCGACCTGGCCCGCTGGTTGTCGGGCGACGAGGTGGCCGGCGTCCGCGCCGCCTCCCTCTCCCACGAGCGTGCCGAGCTGGAGCTCGACCTGGAACGCGGCCGTGCGACGCTGCGCTGCGCCGCCGACCGGCCACACCGCGAGCTCATCGAGGCGCGCGGGGAGGACGGGCATCTCCTGGCCCGTCACAGCGAGGGTGGCCTGGTGGCGGGCCTATGCGGAAGGCTGGCCCGTCGCGGCGAGCCCCACCCCCTCGTGGCCTCGCTGACCGCCCAGCTCGAGTCCTTCGCCCGCGCGGCGCGCGGGGAGCCCGAGCCCGCGCTGGCCACAGCGGCCGACGGCCATGCGGTCATGGCCGTCCTCGACGCCGCGCGCGCCTGTGCCGCCGGCGGCGGACGTCCGGTCGAGCTCGCGGTGGCCGCGTAGTGGTTGCTGCGGTGCGCCCCCCGGCGAAGCGGCGCGGGACCCGCCGGAGAGACCACCACTAGTGCTGGCGGTCCTGCAGTTCGACTCGGCGAGCGTCGCGCTGCTGGATC
>JBBJOB010000082.1:0-8579 GCA_037721455.1 Solirubrobacteraceae bacterium
ACATCATGGTTCCCAGGCACAGCTCGGAGACGCGTAGGCCGGTGCGGCCCAGGAGGCGGTAGCGCACGGGACGACCGTAGTACCTCAAGACGACTTGAAGTCAAGTCCCTCTCCGACGCGATCAGGAACCCGCCCCGCTCCGGCGGGCCGTACCTATGCTCCCCCGGTGACCTCGCTGGTCGATGCGCTCAACGGGCGGCTGCCCCGGCTGCAGCGCTGGTGCACCCCGACGCTGCTGCCGGCAGCAGCGTCGGTGCTCGATCCGTATCTGTCCGAGGCCTCCTGCAGCGTCGACGAGCTGGGCGACCCGCTGGCGCGTACGGGAGCCTTCGCGGCGCTGGAGGCCCTGGCCGCCCGCGGCCAGGGCGCCGACGGCTGCCTGCTGGGCGTGCACGGGTCGACCGGGGGCAACTGGGTCATCGCCCGCGCGCTGGCCCTGCAGGCGCCCGGCGCCACGGTGCTGGTGGCGCGGGAGAGCCACCAATCGGTCATCCACGCCTGCCAGGCCTTCGGGCTGACCGTCGCCTTCCTTCCCGGCGGCTGGCACGAGCCCACGCACACGCTGCTGGCGCCCACCCCCCGGGAGGTGCGCGCCGAGCTCGCCGAGAGCCCGCCGCCCGCCGCGCTGTGGCTGACCTCGCCCGGCTACGACGGCGCCATCGCCGACGTCGCCGCGCTGGCCGGGGCGGCCCGCGGGATCGACGAGGATCTCGTCGTCGTGGTGGACGAGGCCTGGGGCGCGCACCTCGAGGCGCTGGGCCTGGCGGGGGCGCTGCGCGCGGGCGCCGACGTCGCGGTGCGCTCCATGCACAAGCTGGGCGGGGCGCTGGCCCAGACCGCCGTGGTCGCGTGGCGCGGGACACGTCTGGACCCCGGACTGCTCGAGATGGCCTGGCGCCAGTACACCACCACCTCGCCCTCCTACGGCCTGCTGGCCAACCTCGAAGCTGCGCTGCAGGGCCTGGACAGCCCGCAGGGGGCGGCGCAGCTCGCGCGCGCCGTCGGCCTGGCGGCCGAGCTGCGCGAGCGCCTCGCCGCCCTGGGGATCGACTGCCTGACCCAAGAGGATCTGCCCGCGGACCGCGCGCTGGCCGTCGACCCGCTCAAGGTCACTGCCGCTGTCCCCGACGGCCTCGCCCTCGCACGCGGACTTGCCCGTCACGGCGTGATCGCGGAGAAGGCGGGCCTGGCCAGCGTGACCTTCGTCGCCGCCTACCACCTCGACGACGACGCCCCCGAACTGGTGGCCGGCGCCCTCGAGACCGTCATGGCCGAGGGCCTCCACGACCTCAACGGGGGCAGGACGGGAAACCTCCTCGCCGACCTCCCACGGCGCGCCCGCGACTCCGGGCCGGCGCGGGAGCGTGAGCCCCGCGACCTCGCGGCCGCGGTGGGCGCGGTGGCGGGCGAGACCGTCGAGGCCTACCCACCCGGCATCCCGATCCTGGTCGACGGCTTCGAGATCACCGCCGGTGCGGTCGACCACCTGCGCGCGCTGGCGGCTGCGGGCGCCCAGGTCATCGCCACCGACCCCGCGCTGCGCACAGTGCAGGTGCGGTGATCGCCGGCCGCCGGAACCGGGCGTATCTGCCGGGGGCGGCCGCTGAAGGGATGCGGTCGCCGATCGCTGAGCGAGACGGGTCCCTGGACTAGACAGGTGGTACGGTATCTCGTACCACCAAGGAGGAAGTCATGGCGATCACTGCGTCCGAAGCCCGCAAGAAGCTCTTCCCGCTCATCGAGCAGGTCAACAATGACCGCATCCCCGTGGAGATCACGTCTCGCCGAGGCGATGCCGTCCTGCTCTCCCGCCAGGACTTCGACGCGTTGGAAGAGACCGCACACCTGCTGCGGTCCCCGGCCAACGCCCGTCGGCTGCTGGAGAGCCTCGCCCAGGCCCAAGGCGGTGAACGTGAGGAGCACCCGCTGTCGCGATGAGGCTGGTGTTCACTCCCAACGGCTGGGAGGACTACAAGCATTGGCTCACTGCTGACCGCGCCACCCTCAAGCGCATCAACCGGCTCATCGACGACGTCCTCCGCGACCCCTTCGAGGGCATCGGCAAACCTGAGCCACTGCGCCACGCCTTCGCGGGTAGCTGGTCGCGACGCATCAGCGAGGAACATCGGCTCGTCTACCTTGTCGACGGTGACGACATCGTCATCCTCCAAGCCCGCTACCACTACGGCTGACCGGGCGCCGACGTTTCCCGCCGTCGGCCTGTCGGCCGCGACGCTCAGCTGAGCACCCAGGGCAGCGACGCACGGAACAGCTCGAGCACCACCGGGTCGGTCTCGGTGCTGGGCCGCACGTCGCGGTAGAGGTCCTCGCGGCGGTCGGCCGGGATCGTCATGCTCGCCTCCAGCGCCTGGGGGGTCAGCCACCGCAGAGCGAGCCCCTCGCGCAGCTCGGGCACGAAGTCCGGGTCGTCGCTGGACAGGTGGAAGCCCCACTCGCCGAAGGAGGGCACGTGGGTCCAGAGGGGGATGACACGCTCGCGCACCAGGCGGACCGTCGCGACCTCGCACCAGAAGACCCGCGGCGCCAGCCACGGCGAGCAGGCCTGGGCGACCATCCGACCACCCGGGACGAGCAGGCGGGCGACCGCTCCCAGGAACTCGGCGCTGTAGAGGCCCGCCAGAGCCGGCAGCGCCGGGTCGGGCAGGTCGAGCACTGCGACGTCGAAGCCCCCGGGCGGCTGCGCGGGCACCCAGCGTGTGGCGTCGGCGTGGACGACCTCGACGCGCTCGTCGCGCAGCGCGCCGTCGTTGAGCTTCAGGAGCGCCGGATGGGTGGCCGCCGCCGCGGTGATGGCTTCGTCCGGATCCACCAGCACGACCTGTTCGAGCTCGGCGTAGCGGACCAGCTCGCGCACCACGTTCCCGGTCCCCCCGCCCACCACCAGCACCCGCGGCGCCGGAAGCGCCATCGCCGGGTGGACGAGCAGCTCGTGGTAGCGGTACTCGTCGTCGCTGGAGCACTGGATCTCGCCGTCGAGGTAGACGCGCAGGTCGATGCCCTTCAGGCCCTCCACCAGCTCCACGCGCTGGAGCGCGGATCCTAGCCGCGTGATCGTGGGATCAGCGAAGCCCAGCGCGCGCGCGTGGGCGATCTCCGCGTTCAGGTAGTCGACCATCCGCCGTACGATGGCTCATGCGCGCCATCGAGGTCCCGGTCCGCGACCGTTGGGCGCAGCGCCTGAGCGCCGCTGGCCTGCCCTACGGCGCCAGCCACCGGCCCGACGGCGAGCCCTACGACTACTGGGCCGAGGGCACGGCGTTCCTGCTCACCCCCGGCGAGGCCGAGGCCTACACCGCCGCCGCCCGCGAGCTGTGGCGCCTGGCGGTCGCGCTGGCCGACGAGCTGCTGGGCGGTGGCGCGGACCTCGGCCTGCCCCTGCTGGCGCTGCCCGCGGTGCAGTGGAGCCGCCTTGCGGGCCACCAGGGGCTGGCCGCGCGGCTGGACTTCGGGGCGGCGCCCGGGGGTGCTCCGCAGCTCTTCGAGCTCAATCCCGACGTCCCGGTGCTGCTGCCCGAATGCGGCCCCGCACAGCGCGACTGGCACGACGCCCTGCCGGCGGAGCTGCGCGGGCGCACGACCCAGGTCAACGACCTCGAGGAGGCGCTCGAGCGCCGCTGGGCGCGGCTCCTGCCCGAGCCCGGGACCGCCCTGCACCTGACCTGTCTGCCCGATCCCGACGGCGAGGAGCGGGCCAACGCGCAGGTCATGGCCGGGCTCGCGCGCCGGGCCGGCTGGAAGCCCGAGGTCGTCGACCTGGACGCGCTGCGCTGGGACGGCGGGGCACTGTGCGCCCCCGGTGGGCAGGCGCTGGGCCACTGGCACAAGCTCTACGGCTGGTACTGGCTACTGGCCGACCAGCGCCACAGCGGCTATGCGTTGCGTGCTCTGGGTGCCGCGGAGCCGCTGGCGGTCTACGAGCCCCTGTGGCGCCTTGCGCTGGAGAGCAAGGCGCTGCTGGCCCATCTGGCCGACCGCCACCCCGGGCATCCCAACCTTCCGGCCGCCACGCTGACCCAGCCCGACGACCCGCGCGGCTGGGTGCGCAAGCCGCTGTTCGGCTACCAGGGCGCCGGCGTCCACGCCACCTCCGCGGACGGGGCGGTGCACCGCGGCGACGCTGAACTGGACCACGACACCGGTTGGATGTGGCAGGCGCTGGTGGACACCCGTGACGAGACGGGCCGCTCGCGGACGGTCTCGGTGTGGCTGGTGGACGGCGAGCCGGTCGGCCTGGGCATCCGCGACAACGACGGCCTGATCGTCTCGGCGCAGCCGCGCTTCGTCCCTCACCTGATCGCGTGCTGATCGGGGCGCGGACCGGTACTCTGGCGGCCCGTGCTGCATCTGCTGCGACCCGAGCCGGAGCCGCCCGACCTCCCTGAGGTGCACGTGCAGGTGGGCGAGGGCACGCTGCTGGGCTCCTGGGAGGCCTTCGCACCCGCCCGCGACGCAGTGCTGGCCCACGACGGCGACGTCCACGCCGGCGTCATCAGGGTCGAGCTGGCCGGCGCCCAGACGTCCGCCCGCGACGTGGAGGGTGCCTGGTGCCTGAGCGTCGACATCGACGTGGTCGGCACCGCGGACCAGAACTTCTGGTGCCTGGCCTCCACGGCGCAGCGCCACGGCGCCGCGCTGACCGTGGACACCACCGAGGTGGATCTGGTCCAGCACCTCAACGCAGGCGCGGAGCCCGGGGAGGGGGTCGGCGACCAGATCGTCTCCGTGGCCGTGGCCCACTGGGCGAGGGCGCGCCTGTCGGATCTGTGGACCTACGAGTGGCCGGGCGGCCTCGAGGGCCAGTACCTCGGCCGCCAGGTGGTGCGCCGCCTGCGCGCCCATCCCCTGCCCGAGCCCTTCATGCGCCGCCTCTTCTCCGGACGGGTCAGCCGCATGGCGGCCATCGGCCTGGCCGGCGCGGCCGCCGCCTTCGCCGTTGGCTGTGGCAACGAGGACCAGTCGCGCGTCTGCGTCAACGAACAGCAGAAGGTGGTCGACGAGGACAAGTGCGAGCGCGAGGCGCGCAGTGGCGGCGGCGGCTTCAGTCCGTTCTTCTTCTACTACGGCGGCGGCATCAGCAACGGCTTCGCCCGGGGCGGGCAGTCGGTGCCCTCCACCGACGCGGCCGGCAACCGATCCGCTTCCAGCCGGTTCGGCGGCCAAAGCGTGCGCGGCAGCGGCAGCACGGTTTCGTAGTCACCGGCGATGGCGCGCCGGCCGTGCGACGTGGCCGTGGTGGGCGGAGGCTACGTCGGCCTGTGGACGGCGCTGCTCTGCGCCCGGGCCGGCCAGGCGGTCACCGTGGTGAGCGACCGTCCCTGGCCGCTGCGCCCACGCGACCGCAGCCGCGGCTCCGACGTCCTGCCCAGCGCCGCCAACGCGGGCATGGTCTTCCCGCTGTGGCTGGACTTCGACAACGTCTGGGAGCGCTACGGCCAGGCCGACGCGGTCGCCCTGTGCCGGGCCTCCGTCGCCGCGGTGGAGCAGGTGCGAGCCTTCGCCGAGCTCCACGGCTGCCCGTGGCGCGGGGTCGAGCACCTGCTGGTGGCCACCCACCCGCGCCAGTTCGCGCTCTGGCAGGTGCTGCTGGACAGCCTGGCCTGGGGCGGCGAGGGCGCCGTCTTCCGCCGCGTGACGGCCGACGAGAGCCAGGAGCGCCTGGGATCGCCCTTCGGCGCCGGCCTGGCCTTCGGGAACTGCGCCACCGTCGACCCTCACGCCCTGCTGGGCGCTCTGCGCGACGCCTGCCTGGAGGCGGGGGTGGAGATCGTGCACGCCCACGCCGGTGAGGTGGCCGCGGCCGACGACGGCGTGGAGCTCGCCTTCGAGGACGACCGGTTGGCCGCCGGGCACACGGTCCTCGCTCTGGGCGGCCGCGCCCCGGCCTCCAGCGCCCTGGCCCTTCATCTGAGGGCCGAGTTCACCTGGATCGGGATCTGGGACGGGGTCGGCGCCGAGGCCGGCCCGGCGCCGGACGACCCGACCTGTGTGAGCACGCTGGACGAGCAGATGCACTACCTGCGCCGCCTGGACGACGGGGCGCTGCTGGTGGGCGGCAGCGGGCCGGCCGGGCGGACCGACCACCCCTCGGCCCAGGTGCGCGACGGCCTGCGGCGCCTGTTCCCTGCGCTGGTCGATCGCCCGCCGCGGACGCTCTACTCCGGACTGCTCGAGGTCAGCGAGGGGCTCCTACCGCTGGTGGGCTCGCTGCACCCGCGCCTGCACTACGCCAGCGGGCTCTCGGGGATGGGCATCGCCTCCAGCCGCCTGCTGGCCGGGATCATGGCCGAGCGCGCCGGCGAGCAGGAGGAGGAGGAGCTGGCCGCGTTGGCCTGCGTGGACGAGCACGAGCTCGAGGCCGATCACGTCGACCTGGCCTGAGCCGGGCCGGGCCGGGCCGGGCCGGCCCGGGGGACCCTACGCCGTGAGCGCGAGGTCCTCCAGCTCCGGCGGCTCCTGCGCTCGCTCCACGCGCCCGGTCTCCCCGGCGCTGGCGCCCAGCTCGATGAGGTGGGGCACGAAGCGCGAGTAGAGGTCGACGATCAGGCCGTCGTTCTCACGCACGCACAGGCCCCCCGGCAGGTCGCCCACCACCCAGCTCGAGACGGTCGGGTGGTTGCCGTCGAAGTCGCCCAGCGGGCTGTAGGCCTGCCACACCCGGTCCTCCTCGCCGAAGTCCCCGGGCGTCTGGACGTCGCCGTCGCGGCTGACGATCGCGATGTTGGCCCCCTCGTAGGAGTGGTGGGGCTTGCTGGCCCACTCGGTCAGCTCGCGCGGGCCGTCGTTGTAGGCCGCCAGCAGGTAGGGCGAGCGCTCCCCGAACAGCTCACACAGGATGGCCAGCATTCCCTTGGACGACCACATCATCTTCCACAGCGGCTCGTACCAGCCCGTGCACAGCGGGCCGGGGGCGATCGAGCGCAGGGCGAAGTCGCCGTCGGTGTGGTGCTCCTCGTAGAGCAGCCAGTCCCACGGATAGAGGTTGTAGAGGTGCTCGATGGACACGCCCTCGACGTCGACGAACCCGCGTCCGTCCTCCCACAGGAGCTGCTCGATCTGGATGATGCGGGGGTCCAGCCCCGCCTGGCGGGCGAGCATGGCCATGTAGGCCACGGTCATCCAGGTCTCGCCGCTGGTCTCGACGAAGTCGTGGGCGAAGTGCACCGGCGCCGAGCCGATGCGCTGCTCGCGCAGCGCGGCCCAGCGGTCGACCAGCAGGTCGTGCACCTGGTTCCACTGCCCGTGCTGGGTGGCGTCGCGGCTGCGGATGTCGCAGAACCAGTTGTACTGCACGAAACCGGACTCCAGGAGCATGGCCGGCGTGTCGGCGTTGAACTCCAGCAGCTTGGGGGTGTCGCCGGCGAAGGCGAAGTCCATCCGCCCGTAGACCGTCGGGTCGCGCTGGCGCCAGCTTGCCACCACGCCCTCCACGGCCCAGTCGGGCACGCTGATCTCCTCGAAGCGCTCCTCGCGGATGACGTGCTCGGTGGCCTGCTCGTAGAGATCCAGGAGCTGCGCGGTGGCGGTGTGCAGGGCCGAGATCTCCGCCGGGCTGAAGAGGTAGCAGTGGTCCTCGTGCCAGTAGCGGTGCTGGGACCCGTCGGGGCGGGGGATGGTCGAGAAGACCAGGCCGTGGCGCTGGACGAGCTCCTCGTGGTTCTCACGCGGCTCGATGGCCACCCGTCGCATCAGTGGCCCCTCCGGCGCGCCCCGCGCCGTTTCGCCGGGCGACACAGCACGCGACCCACCGGAGGGGCCACTCGGCCCCCTATCCGGTGAGCGCGGCGCACACCACGAGCGCGACCGCGACCTGCACCGACGCGGCGACCGCCGCCGCCGGGTGGAAGCGCTCGGTGGCCATGCAGATCGCGCCCAGCTTGCCGGGCGTGAGCACGTCGAGCAGCAGGAAGCCGACCGCCTGCAGCGCGATGCCGATGGCGCCGAAGACCACGACGTCGATCAGCGAGTCCCAGCCGCCGCCGCTGAAGAAGACGGCGAACCACTGGATCAGGCCCAGGGAGAACAGCGCGGCGGCCAGCAGGATGCCGGCGTTGACGTTGCGGTCCTCCATCACCTGGCGGCCGAGGTGGCCCGGGGTGAGCAGGTCGACGACGAAGTATCCGGCCACCAGGATGAGCAGGCCCACGCCCGAGTAGGCCAGCGTGAGCAGCACGAGTTCGCCGAGGCCACGCATGCGCGCAACCTATCAGCGCGGGCGGCATGGTTCCCACCGGGGAAGGCGGCTCGCACGATGAGTTTCGCGGTGGCCGGTGGTCTAAAGGGCAGAAGGAGGGAGCATCACTGCCCCCGCGATCGCCACCAGAGCCCACCACCGGTGTACTTGCCATCGGCTCGCCCGCCCGCGTCGATGTGCCCGCGCTGTGCGAGCGCCTGCGTCTCCTCGTCGAGCACCGCCACGTCGAGGTCGTCGTCCTCGACGTGCGCGCGCTGACCGCGGACCTCGTCGCGATGGAGGCGCTGGCTCGCCTGGCCCTCACCGCACGGCGGCTGGGTCGCCGGGTGGCGCTGCACCGCCCGTCGTGCGAGCTCGAGGCGCTCCT
>JBBJOB010000083.1:0-8576 GCA_037721455.1 Solirubrobacteraceae bacterium
TGGCGCGAGCACCTCTACGACATGGACTACCTGCGCGAGGGCATCCACCTGCGCGGCTTCGCCCAGATC
Organism: Solirubrobacteraceae bacterium; assembly: GCA_037721455.1. Taxonomy (GTDB): domain Bacteria; phylum Actinomycetota; class Thermoleophilia; order Solirubrobacterales; family Solirubrobacteraceae; genus Siliceabacter. The sequence continues at coordinate 70 of JBBJOB010000083.1, forward strand.
CAGCCCATCGTGGCCTACAAGAACGAGGCCTTCACGCTGTTCACCGACCTGATGAACACGATCTGGTCGGACTTCGCGCGGATGATCTTCCACGTCAAGGTCGAGGTGCAGGGGCGCAACGGCGAGGAGGAGGCGCGCGAGCGCTACGCGGCGCCGGGCGCGGGCACGGCCATCGGCCGCGTGTCCTACTCCGGCGGTGGCCCCCAGCAGCCCAGTGCGCTGGCCGCCGCGGCCGTGGGGGGCGCGCCCCCCACGGCTGCCGCGCCGTCGGCCGGGGACGGGGCGCCTCCCGCGCAGGGCAACGGCGACCCGGCGCTCAACCGGGCCCAGCGCCGCGCGATGGAGAAGCGCGAGCGCCGCCAGAAGAGGCGCTCATAGAGGACAAGCGACCGGGGGCCGCTGGTGTGACGCGGCGGTAGCATCCGGTGCTGATGCGGGAGCAATGGCCACGATGACGACGCAGGCGGCGTCCGACGAAGGGCAGGAGCGCGAGATCGCGAGCAGCCAGGGCGTGCGCCATGTCTTCGCCGCTGTGCCGGGGCTGGTGCGCCTGACTGTCGGCGCGAGCCGGCTGACCGCAGGGATCTCCATGCGCGCCAGTCGGCGCCTGCTGGGCGCTGCGGTGCGGGGGGAGTCGCCCGTCGACCTGCTCTCCGACATGGGCGACTCGCTGCGCGAGCAGGCTCGCATCGTCCTTGGGGTGGTGGACATCGAGCAGCGCGTGCGCGGCCCCCTGGCTGATCAGGGCGGCATGCGCGCCACAGGCAGTGCCAACGGGGCCGGCCGGCGCTCCACCGAGGCGTTTCCCAGCCTCAGCGACCGCGGCGCGGAACTGCTCATGCGCTCGGCCGACGTCACCTACGAGGTCTCCGAGCACCCGGCTCACGAGCGTCTCCTGGCCGAGATGGCCCCCGACGAGGCGCGGGTGCTGCGCCTGCTGGCCATCCAGGGCCCCCAGCCCGCGGTCGATGTGCGCACCTGGCGGCCCTTCGACGTCGGCTCGCAGATGATGGCCCCGGGCCTGTCGATGATCGCTCAGGAGGCCGGGTGCCGCTATCCCGATCGCCTGCCCGCCTACCTCAACAACCTCTTCCGCCTGGGCACGATCTGGTTCTCGCGCGAGCCGCTGCCCGACCACCGCTCCTACCAGCTTCTGGAGGCCCAGCCCGACGTGGTCGACGCAATCCGCCGGGCCGGGCGCGCCAAGACGGTGCGCCGCAGCATCCTGCTCACGCCCTTCGGGCTTGACTTCTGCGAGACCTGCCTCCCGCTCGAGACGCCCATCGACACGGCGGAGTTCGGTGCCGTGGGCACCGGAGCGACCGAGCAGGAGTCGCCCGCCCCCGAGCAGCACTGAGAGGGGACTCGGAGGCGCCTGGCCGGCGCGTCGCGCTCAGCGCGAGCGTGCGCCGGGCAGGCGGTCGACGATGCGCCCGAGGCGCTCGATGGCGCCCTGGAGCGGCTCCGCCGCCGTGGCCAGCGTCTGCGCGGACTCGCCCATCTGCGCGAGCGAGGGCAGGGAACGGGCCACCTCGCCGCCGCGGTCGGCGACCTCCCGGCCCACCTCATGCAGCTCGCGGGCCATATCGAGCATCTCGTCGCCGCGCGCGTCGAGGTGCTGCGCGGAGTCCAGGATGCCGCGCCCGCGCTCGTCGATCTTCGCTCCCAGGGCCAGGAGGCTCTCGCCGCGGGCGTCGATGCGCTTCCCGAGGCCGATCATCGCCTCGGTGCGGACATCGATGCGCTCCCCGAGGGTCATGAGCGCCTCGGCGCGGAGCTCGACGCGCTCGCCCAGCGCCAGGAACTGCTCGGCGAGGGCCAGGATCGCGTCGGCCCGGGCGCCCAGGCGCGCCTCCATCTCGATGAGGGCCGGCGCGACGCTGGCCAGGCGATGCAGGTCGTCCAGTGCGCGCAGCGCCAGCTTCGGGGGCAGCGCGAGCGGGCCGAGCACGCGATGAGGATAAGGCCCGCCCGTCCGTCCGTCCGCGCGCTCTATCCTGCCGCCGTGCCCCAGCCCTCCGCAGACCCCGGCCAGCGTCTCGCGGCGTTGCGCGCACGCCTCGACCAGCTCGAGGCGGGCCTCGACCCCGAGGCCCTGGGCCGCCGCGTCGGCGAGCTCGAACAGGCGATGGGCGAGCCGGGCTTCTGGGACGACCAGGAGCGCGCCGCCCGGGTCAGCGCCGAGCACGCGCGCGCCTCGCGCCGCCACGGCGCCTTCGCCGCGCTGCTGGCCGACGCCGCCGACCTGCAGGGGCTCGTCGAGCTGGCCGAGGAGGACCCGGAGGTGGCCGGCGAGGTGGAGGAGCAGTTCGCCTCCGTCGAGCACCGGGTGGCGGCGCTGGAGGAGGAGCGCCTGTTCACCGGCCCCTACGACGCGGGCGACGCGCTGGTCACCGTCAACGCGGGAGCGGGGGGGACCGACGCCCAGGACTGGGCCGAGATGGTGCTGCGCATGCTCATGCGCTGGGCCGAGGGGCAGCGCGGCTTCTCCGTGGAGCTGCTCGAAGCCAGTCCGGGGGAGGAGGCGGGCATCAAGTCGGCCACCTTCCGCGCGGCGGGCGACCACGCCTACGGGCTGTTCGCCGCAGAGCGCGGGGTGCACCGGCTGGTGCGCCTGAGCCCCTTCGACTCGGCCAACCGCCGTCAGACCTCGTTCGCCGGCGTGGAGGTTGCCCCCGTCATCGCGGACGCGGCCGTCGTGGAGATCGACACCGACGACCTGCAGGTCGACACCTACCGCGCATCGGGGGCGGGCGGCCAGCACGTCAACAAGACCGACTCCGCCGTGCGCATCACCCACCGGCCCACGGGCATCGTCGTGCAGTGCCAGAACGAGCGCTCCCAGACCCAGAACCGCGAGATCGCGATGGGCATGCTGCGCTCCCGCCTCGTCGAGCTGCGCGAGCGCGAGCGCCAGGAGGAGATCGCCCGCGAGAAGGGCGAGGCCCAGGACGTGAACTTCGGTTCCCAGGTCCTCAACTACGTCCTGCACCCCTACACGATGGTCAAGGACCTGCGCACCGCCCACGAGGTCGGCGACGTCAACCGCGTCCTCGACGGCGACCTGGACGGGTTCGTGCGGGCCTACCTGCTGCACGCGGCGGGGTGACGCGCCTGCGCCGCGCCTACCGGGCGCGGGGCGCAGATCTCCCGTTCGGCGATCCGCGCGCCCACCACGCGGCCGCGTTCGAGGGCTACTTCTGGCGTGTCACCGACCCCGGCGGGGGCGGCGTGGTCATCGCCCTGCTGGGCGTCTGCCGCGATGCGCACGGCCGCTCGTGGGCGACGGCGGCGCTGGCCGGGCACCCGGGCGGCGCGGTGCGCCGGGCGATGCTGGATCACGCCGCCGGCGACCCGGCCCGCCTGGCCGTCCACGGGGCCACGGCCGACGGCGGCGCGTGGGTGCGCGCCGACGAGCGGCAGGTGACCTTCGCCCTGGGCGAAGACGCGCACCTGGCCCTGGAGATCGAGCGCCCTGCGCGCTGGCCGCGGCAGGTGCTGGGCGGCATCGGGCCCGCGCAGCTCGTGCCGGGGCTGAGCCAGTACTGGCACCCGTGGCTCCTCGACGGTGTGGCGCGGGGCAACGCCCGCCTGGGGGAGCGCACGTGGAATCTCGACGGCGCGCGCGTCTACGCCGAGAAGAACTGGGGCGGCGGGGGTTTTCCGGCGGCATGGTGGTGGGGGCAGGCCCACGGCTTCGCCCGTGAGGACGCGACCGTCGCGTTCGCCGGCGGCCGCGCCGGCCTGGGCCCCCTGCGCCTGACCGCGACATCGGTGATCGTGCGCGCCGGGCGCGAGGTCGTGCGTCTCACCCGCCCCCCCGGGCTCCTGCGCGTCGACGCGCAGCAGCCCGGCCGCTGGCACATCGCCGGGCGCACCGCGCGCCACACGTTGGAGCTCGAGGGCCACGCCGTCCCAGCCGAGGCCCACCGCCTCCCCGTCCCCCTGCCCGCCCAGCGTCGCGAGCTGCCCGAAGGCTCAGCCCAACACCTCGCGGGCGAGCTGCGCGTCCTCCTGCGCCGTGGCCGGCGCACCATCCTCGACGACACGTCCCGTCTGGCCGGCCTCGAGCTGGGCCGGGGAGGGTGAGTCAGCCCGCTTCGGCTCGCCTGGTCGCCGCCTCGAGCGGCTCCGCTCCGATGAGGCGCTCGAAGCGGCCGACGACGGCCCAGAGGGCGCGCAGGCGCGCGGCGGCGCGGACGTCGCAGCCCTCGACCCGCGCCTCGCTGACCAGCTCGCTGCGGCCGTCGGCGCCCTCGTCCACCCAGTGACCGAAGAGCACCCGCACCGTGCCGCGCTCGTCCCAGGAGCACCATTCCTGCGCGCCGTCGAGGCGTGGGTAGTCGCGCTGGAGGGTCCAGATGCGCCCGGCCAGGCCGGACAGCGACCAGCGTTCGCCCTCGTCGAGCACGACGAACGGGTACTCGCGCAGCAGGTCGCGGAAGGGGCGGTCGCCCGGCGTGCCGGGGATGCGCCAGCGCACCAGGCGTCCCAGCGTGCGCGTCTGGTCGAGGCGCACGGTGGCCGCAGCGGACCACAACGCGTCGGGCTCAGCGCGCGCCGAGCGACGGTGGTGGGTGCGCACCTGCGCGCCGGGCAGCCAGCGGTCGAGTTCCTCGGGGCTCATGGGATGGGGTGAGTGTGTCGCTGTCGCGACCTGGGGGCCCGCCTCAGGCGGCGTCACCTTTCGCCTTCGGCACCCCTAGGGTCTTCCCTCGATGCGCCTGATCCAGCACAAGCGGGAGGCCTACTGGTTCTACCGCTTCCTTTCCCTGGGCTACGACCGCTGGATCAACCCGTTGTTCTGGACGCCGGCCATGCGAGGGGTCGCGCTGACTCCCGCACGCCTGGACGACAGAGCCCTCAGCGTCCTGGACGTGGGCGCGGGAACGGGATTCACGACCGAGGGGATCGTCGAGCGCATCGACGCCGCCAACGTGACGATGCTCGACCAGAGCCCCCACCAGTTGGCGCGTTCCCATCGTCGCCCGGCTCTGACCGCGTGCCGGCGCGTGCGGGGCGACGCCGAGGCGCTGCCCTTCCCCGACGCGAGCTTCGACCGCTACGTGTCGGCGGGCAGCATCGAGTACTGGCCTGACCCGGCGCGCGCGATCGCCGAGGCCCATCGCGTGCTGCGTCCCGGCGGGATCGCGCTCGTCGCCGGCCCGCTGCGCCCGCGCCATCCTGTCGGCCGTCTGCTGGCCGACACGTGGATGCTCTTTCCCGAGGACGAGCAGTACCGCGCGTGGTTTGCCGCCGCCGGCTTCGTGGAGGTTTCGGCGGCCTACGCCGCCCCCGCGTGGCACCGTGGCGGTCCGGCCTCCTACGGGATCGCGATCGCCGGGATGCGCGGGGAGGCGGTGGGCGCAAGCGCCGGGGCGCCCACCGCGGAGCCTTCCGACGCGCCCCTCACCGGGCGTGAGAGGCTGCTCTTCGCCGGGCGCTTCGTGGCCGGCTCGGCCGCGGGCGCGGCCTTCGTGCCCATCGCCGCTGCCCTCGCCGCGCGCGAGCGCCTGGCCCGCCGGCGCAGGCGCTGAGCCGCGTGGCGCGCGCGCCCGCGTCCTCGCCCGCCCTCGCCCTCGCCCGCGGCGCCGGGATCCTGTGGCGCTTCGCCCGGCCGCACACGGTCATCGGCACCACGGTGAGCGTCGTCGCGCTGTTCGCCATCGCAGCGGTGGCTCTTCCCGAGCCGCCCGGCCCGGCCACCGCGGCGCTGCACCTCTCGTTCACCCTGCTGGCAGGCCTCGCCGTCAACGTGTTCATCGTCGGGCTCAACCAGCTCACCGACGTGGAGATCGACCGCGTCAACAAGCCGTTCCTGCCCATCGCGGCCGGCGACCTCTCGCCCCGCGGTGCGACGTGGATCGTGGCCGTGGCCGGGGCGCTCCCGGTCGCCCTCGCTCTCACGCAGGGTCCGCTCGAGCTGGGCTTCGTGGCCGCCGGCCTGCTCGTCGGCGCGGTCTACTCGCTGCCCCCGCTGCGCCTCAAGCGTTTCGCCACCGCCGCATCGCTGTGCATCTCGGGCGTGCGGGCCGTCGTCGTCAACCTGGGCGTCTACCTGCACTTCGCCCTGGCCTTCTCCGGCGCCGCGTCCGTCGCGCCGGCGGTCTGGGCGCTGATCGTCGTCGTCGTCCCCTTCGCCTTCGCCATCGCGATCCTCAAGGACGTGCCCGACATCGAGGGCGACCGCCGCTACGCCATCGCGACGTTCAGCGTGCGTCTCGGGGCGCAGCGGGTGACCGATATCGGCATGGCCGCGCTGACAGCGGCCTACCTGGGCATGGCCCTCGCCGGGCCGTTCCTGCTGCCGGACCTCAGCGCGGTGGTCCTCGTCGGCGGCCACCTCGCCGCCCTGGTCGTGCTGTGGCGCTGGCACGCGACCCTGGCGCCGCGCGACTTCCCCGCGTTCTACATGGGCGTGTGGAAGCTCTTCTTCGCCGAGTACGCGATCGTAGCGACGGCCGCGCTGGCCGGGGCGTGAGCTCGGATCGATCGCGATCCCCGCCCGGGCGGGCGCGTTGCACGCGGCGCCGGCCGACTGGTGTGCCTGCGGGGCCGTTGCGATGGGCTCGGCGAACGGCAGGCGGTGAGGAAGGCCAGTGAAGCTGACCCGCCGCCACCGCAAGAATCGGTCGTCCCAGCCTGAGGCCATACCCTGCGACCCATGCTCGACGAGGTGGTCGCCCGCGCTCTGGCTGAGGACCTCGGCGACGGCGACGTCACCGCCCAGGCCACCGTCCCGCCCGGCGCTCGCGCCCGGGCGACGATCACCCAGAAGGCGCCCGGCGTGCTCTACGGCCTCGACGCCGCCGAGGCGACCTTCCGCGCGCTGGATCCTGACGCGCAGGTCGAGCGGCTCGCGCGCGAGCGCCTCTGGCGTGAGGACGGAGAGGCGCTGCGGGTCACCGGGGATGCGGCCGCGCTGCTGGGCGCCGAGCGCACCGCGCTCAACCTCCTGGCCCGCCTCAGCGGGGTGGCCACCCTGACCGCCCGCTGCGTGCACGCCATCGAGGGCACGGGTGCGCGCATCCTGGACACCCGCAAGACCACCCCCGGCCTGCGCGCCCTGGAGAAGGCGGCGGTGGCCGCCGGCGGCGGGGTCAATCACCGCTTCGGCCTGTTCGACATGGTGCTCATCAAGGAGAACCACGCCGCCATGGCCGGCGGGGTGGGGGCGGCCGTTCGTGCCGGCCGCGAGCGCTTCCCCGAACTGCCCCTGGAGGTCGAGTGCCGCACCCTGGAGGAGGTCCGTGAAGCCCTGGAGGCCGGCGCGCCCCGGCTGCTGCTGGACAACATGGTCCCCGGGATGCTGCGCGCCGTGGCCCGGGAGGTAGCCGGGCGCGCGGAGCTCGAGGCCAGCGGCGGCGTGACCCTCGAGACGCTGAGGGCTCACGCGGACACAGGAGTAGACTTCATATCGGTGGGGGCTCTCACCCATTCGGCCCCCGCTCTGGACCTGTCCCTGATCCTGGAGCCGCTGCCATGACGCTGCTCGAGCTGACCAACGTCCCTGCGCTGCAGGCCGAGGTGCGAGCGCTGGCCCGAGAGCGCAACGCGGTGATCCTGGCCCACAACTACCAGGTGCCCGAGGTCCAGGACGTGGCCGACTACGTCGGCGATTCGCTGGGCCTCTCCCAGCGGGCCGCGGAGGCCGGCGAGTCCACCATCGTCTTCTGCGGCGTGCACTTCATGGCCGAGACGGCGTCGATCCTGTGCCCCGCCAAAACGGTCCTCATCCCCGATCGCGATGCAGGCTGCTCGCTGGCCGACGCCATCACCCCCGACGAGCTGGCGGCCTGGCAGGCCAAGCATCCGGGCGCGGTGACCGTGATGTACGTCAACACGACGGCGGAGATCAAGGCCCTGACCGACTACTGCGTGACCTCCTCCAACGCTGTGGCGGTGGTGGAGCACATCCTCGAGACCCACGGCGCCGACACCGAGATCCTCTTCGGCCCGGACATGTTCCTGGGCCGCTACGTCGAGAAGACGACCGGCGTCCCCATGCACGTCTGGAACGGCGAGTGCCACGTCCACGCCGGTATCCGTCCATCGGACATCGAGGACAGGCGTGCGCAGCACCCCGGCGCCGACTTCCTCATCCATCCCGAGTGCGGATGCTCCACCTCGGTCATGGAGTACGTGGCCTCGGGCGACATCGAGGCCGAGGGCGTGCACATGCTCTCGACGGGCGGGATGCTCAGGTACGCGCAGGACGCGGCCCGCGACCGTCGCGAGACGGCCATCGTGGCCACCGAGACCGGCATGCTCCACCCGCTGCGCATGGCCGCCCCCGACGTCGACTTCGTGGCCGCCAACGAGGCCGCCTCGTGTCGCTACATGAAGATGATCACCCTCCCCGGCTTGCGCGACGCCCTGCGCGACGGGGTGCACGAGGTCAAGGTGCCCGAGGATGTCGCCCGGCGCGCCCGCGTGCCGATCGAACGCATGGTTCTGACGTCGCCGTAGGTCCGAACTTGAGAGGACCGGAGGCGAAAGCCGTTCTC
>JBBJOB010000084.1:0-8510 GCA_037721455.1 Solirubrobacteraceae bacterium
GGTTCGGGTGACACGCACTCCACGTGCAGCGGCGCGCCGGCCACGGCGCAGTTGCGGTGGTGCTCGCACGGGCGGTGCTCCGCGGTCTCGCCGCCCTGCTCGAGCACGTCGTCGCGGATGGTGGCGAAGGCCAGCGCCGCGCCGGCGAGGGCGAGCCCGGCGGCGGTGGCCATCGCGATCTTGAAGCCGTCGGCCAGCGCGGCGGGGTCGGCGAAGTCCTCTCCTGACAGCCCGGCGACGAGCGGCAGGACGGCCACGGCCAGGAGCTGGGCGACGCGCGAGACCGCGTTGTTGACCCCCGAGGCCAGGCCGGCGTGGTGCTCCTCGGCGGCGGCCAGCGCGGTGGCCGTCACCGGCGCGACGGTCCCCGCCAGCCCGAGGCCGAAGACGAAGACGGCGGGCAGGACGGAGCCGACGTAGCCGTCGCCGGGGTCGATGCGCAGCATCAGGACCATGCCCGCGGCCAGCAGCAGCGGCCCCACGGTGAGCGGCAGGCGCGGCCCACGGCGCTGGGCCAGCGCCCCGGCGCGGGAAGAGAGGGCCAGCATCAGCCCCGTGATGGGCAGGGAGGCTGCGCCCGCCGCCAGCGGCGAGTAGCCCAGCGACGTCTGCAGGTACACGACGAGCAGGAAGAACACCCCGCCCAGCGCCGCGTAGACGGTGAAGGTCAGCAGGTTGGCCGCCACGAACTGGCGCGAGGAGAAGATCGACAGCGGCAGCATCGGATGGGCGGTGCGGCGCTCCACGGCCAGGAACGCCCCCAGCGCGAGCACCCCGGCAACGCCGATCACCGCCAGGGTCGCGCCGCCGGCGCTGCCCTCCGAAGCGCCGGTGAGCGCGAAGGTGACCCCGCCCAGGCCGATGGCCACCAGCGCCGAGCCCGGGACGTCCAGGCGGCCGGTGACGGTCTCGTCGCGGCTCTCGGGCACGTGGCGCAGCGCGAAGATGACCACCAGCAGCCCAAGCGGCAGGTTGATCAGGAAGATCCAGCGCCAGGACAGCGCCCCGATCAGGTAGCCGCCCACCAGCGGGCCGCCCGCCGCGGCGATGCCGCTGAGCGCCGACCACGCGCCGATGGCCCGCGCGCGGTCCTCGCGACGAAAGGCCGACTCGAGGATGGCCAGGCTGCCCGGGGTCAGCAGCGCACCGCCGATCCCCTGGAGTACGCGCGCACCGATCAGCAGCTCCACCGTGGGGGCCAGCGCGCACAGCAGCGAGGCGGCTGTGAACCACAGGACGCCGAACACGAACATGCGCCGCCGCCCGAGGCGGTCGGCCAGCGAGCCGCCCAGCAGGATCAGCGCTGACAGGGTGAGCAGGTAGCCGTTGACCGTCCACTGCAGGTCGGCCACGCCGGCGTCGAGGTCCTCCCCGATGGCCGGCAGCGCCACGTTGACCACGGTGGCGTCCAGGAAGCCCAGGGCCGAGCCCAGAACGGTGACGCCCAGCACCCAGCGCCCGCGGGCGGTGCCCCAGGCGACGGCCTCCGCGCTCGGGGTCGTGCCCGGTTCGCGCCCGCCGGAGGCGTCCACGCTCACCGCTCCTCCCCTGCCGCCATCGCGTCGAGCGCCCGGCCCAGCGTCGCGGCGTCGGTCGGGGCGGTGTGGCGGCGCCCGCCGACGAAGAACGTCGGGGTTCCGCGCACCCCGCTGGCCTCCGCGCCGAGCGTGTCGTCGCGCACCCGCACCACGTGCAGGCCGTCGCGCAGGTCGCCCTCGAAGCGCTCGACATCCAGGCCCAGCGCTCCCGCGTGGGCGAGCAGGGCGATGACCACGCCCGCGATGGTCGGATGCACGCCCGACTGCTCCATGGCGATCCAGATGCCGACGGCCACCACGAAGTACGCCGGCCCGCGCCAGACCGCCAGGCGCCTGAGGACCAGCATGACGCCGACCCCCGCCACGGCCAGCAGCAGGGGGACGACGGCCAGGTCGTCGGTGTAGAAGAGGGCGATGATGGTCAGCGCCCCCACGTCGTCGGCGACGGCCAGGGTGAGCAGGAAGACGCGCAGCTGCAGCGGGCACGCGGGCCCGACGAGGGCGAGGACGCCCAGCAGGAACGCGGTGTCGGTGGAGATGACCACCCCCCACGCGACGGCCGCCTCGCCGGTGGGGTTGAAGGCCAAGAAGACCAGGGCGGGCACGGCGAGCCCGGCCACGGCGGCCACCAGCGGGATCGTCGCGCGGCGGCGGTCGGTCAGCTCGCCCATGGCCAACTCGCGCTTGACCTCCAGCCCGACGACGAAGAAGAAGAACACCATCAGCCCGTCGTTGACCCAGTGCTGGAGATCGAGCACCAGCTCGGCGTCCCCCAGGCGCAGCGCGAGGTCGGTGCCCCAGAACGACGAGTAGCCGTCCGGCGACAGGTTGGCCCAGCCCAACGCCACCACCGTCGCGGCCAGCAGCAGCCCCGCGCTGCCCGCCTCGGTGCGCATGAAGCGGCGCACGGGCTCGCCGAGCTGGCCCAGCGCCTGCCCGCGCGAGGCGACGGTCTGCTGGGGCGGGGCGGGCTCGGCGACGCTCATGGTCGCCCGGATCATCCCCGGTGGGGCGAGCCCGCCGGCCTTCGGCCTAGACCATCTCCGCGCCGGTCATCCGCGGTCAGACACGGCGGCGCCCAGCGTGGCGGCCGCGGCGCGCAGGTCGGTCTCCTGGTGGGCGGCCGTGGCAACCAGGCGTAGGCGCGACGTTCCCGCGGGGACGGTGGGCGGGCGGATGGCCTGGGCGAACACACCACCGGCCAGGGCCGCCTCGCACAGGGCCATCGCCGCGCGCGGGTCGCCGATCACGAGGGGGACAATGGGCATGGTCGGTTCGCACCCGGACGGGATGCGCAGGCCGTGGGCGGCCAGTGCCTCACGCAACGTGCGCGCGTTGGCGTGCAGGCGCTCCAGGAGCGCCGGCTCCTCGCGCACGAGCCGCAGCGCCTCCAGAGCCGCGCCGGCCGCGGGCGGGGGCAGGGCGGTCGAGAAGATCGCGGTGCGCGCACTGTTGAGCAGGTAGGCGGCCATCTGACGGGTGCAGGCGGCGAACGCGCCGTAGCTGCCCAGCGCCTTGCCCAGCGTGCCGATCACCACGTCGACCTCGCTCTCGAGTCCGAGCTTGGCCACCAGGCCGCGCCCGCCGGGCCCGACGACGCCGGTGGCGTGGGCCTCGTCGACGAGAACGCGCGCGCCGTGGCGGCGGGCGAGCTCGACGATGCCTTCCAGCGGGGCGAGGTCGCCGTCCATCGAGAAGACCGCGTCGGTGACGACGAGGGCACGCCGTCCTCGCGTCCGGCGCAGGGCGCCCGCCAGCGCGTCGAGGTCGCCGTGGTCGTAGACCACCGTCTCGGCGCGCGCCAGGCGGCAGCCGTCCACGATCGAGGCGTGGTTGCGCGCGTCGGAGAGGACCACGTCGTCGCGGCCGGCCAGGGCGGCGATCACCCCCAGGTTCGCCAGGTAGCCCGAGCCGAAAAGGAGGCTCGTCTCGGTGCCCTTGAAGGCGGCCAGCTCGGCCTCCAGGCGCTCGTGCAGCGCGAGGTTGCCCGAGACCAGGCGCGAGGCGCCCGCGCCCGCGCCCCAGCGCCGGGCGGCGTCGGCCGCCGCCTCGCGCACCGACGGGTGCCCGGCCAGGCCGAGGTAGTCGTTGGAGCACAGCAGCAGCACCTCGCGGCCGTCGAGAAGCACGCGCGCACCCGGAGCGCTGTCGATCGTGCGCAGCTCGCGCAGCAGGCCGGCGCGACGCAGATCCTCCAGCGCCGCCCCGACCCCGGTCCCCTCCTCCTCCGCCGTGGCGGGTGGGGCCGGTATCACCGCGCGACGACCCCGGCGTCGCCGCAGCGCACGCACCGCGCCGTCCAGCCCACGGGCAGCACCTGCACCACCAGCTTGCGCCCGCACGCCGTGCAGAACCGCGGCGGATCGGTGGCGGCACGCCGCGCGCGGCATCGCCCGTGGTCCCCCTGGGTCTCGGACACCCCGCAGCCGTCGCAGTGCGCTGCCGTCAGGGTCACAGCGTCTCGGAGAGCGCCTTGACCGGCATGGACAGCTCGGCGAGCAGGTCGAGATCCTCCTGTGGGTCACGGCCGAGGGTGGTGAGGTAGTTGCCCACGATGATCGCGTTGATGCCGCCCAGCACGCCGTCGCGCGCGCCCAGGTCGCCGAAGGTCAGCTCGCGGCCCCCGGCGAAGCGCAGGACGGTGCGCGGCATCGCCAGGCGGAAGGCGGCGATGGCGCGCAGTGCGTCCGGCGCCTCCACCACCGGGAGGTCGGCCAACGGGGTGCCCGGCCGCGGGTCGAGGAAGTTCATCGGCACCTCGTCGGGATCGAGCGCCGCGAGCTGTGCGGCCAGCTCCGCGCGCTGGGCCAGCGACTCGCCCATGCCGATGATCGCCCCGCAGCAGACCTCCATCCCGTGCTCGCGCACGAGCTGCAGCGTGGCCCACCGGTCCTCCCAGCTATGGGTGGTGACGACCTTCGCGAAGTGGGAGCGCGCGGTCTCCAGGTTGTGGTTGTAACGATGCACGCCCATGTCCTCGAGCTCTTGGGCCTGCTCGGAGGTCAGGATCCCCAGCGAACAGGCGACGTTGATGTCCACCGCCGCACGGATGGCCTTGATGCCGTCGCGCACCTGGGCCATCAGCCGCTCGTCGGGGCCGCGCACCGCGGCGACGATGCAGAACTCCGTCGCGCCGGTCTGAGCCGTCTGGCGCGCAGCCTCCACCAGCGAGGGGATGTCCAGGCGCACCGCGCGCACCGGGGTCTCGAAGCGCCCCGACTGCGAGCAGAAGTGGCAGTCCTCCGGGCAGCCGCCGGTCTTCACGCTCACGATGCCCTCGACCTCGACCTCCGGGCCGCACCAGCGCAGGCGCACCTCGTGGGCCAGCGCCAGCGCGTCGGACAGCGCCTCGTCGGGCAGCTGCAGCACCGCCAGCACCTGCTCCTCGCGCAGCCCCTCCCCCCGCTCGAGGACCTGCTCGCGGGCGACATCGAGCACATCGGACTGGGTCATGGTCATGCGGGAACCTCCACTGGGTCGGACAGGATGATGCCTCGGGCGGCCGCGAGGAATGCGTCGGGAGCCAGGCGGCCGGCGCCCTGCGGAAGACGGCCCCGGACGGGCACGCCGGCGTAGACGGACAGGTCCTCGAGGTTGCAGCGCGCGGCCAGGTCGGGCCGCTGCGGCCAGGCACCCACGACGACGCCGGCGCAGGCCACCTCACGGGCACGCAGCGCCTCGCAGGTCAGCGCCGTGTGGTTGAGCGTGCCCAGCCCGGCGCGGGCGACCACGAGGACGGGAGCGCGCAGCAGCGCCGCGACGTCGGCGATCGTCCCGCCGGCGTCGTCGAGATGGACGAGCAGCCCGCCGACGCCCTCGACGAGCACGAGGTCGCGCTCGACGGCCAGGCGCTCGACGACCGCGGCGATCGCCTCAGCGCCGAGGAGACCCCGCCCGCCGGCCCCGGCGCGCCTCGCTGCGCTGGCGGGCGCGAGCGGCTCACTGAGGCGCGCCAGCTCGTGCACGTCCTGCACCCCGGCCAGTCGGCGCACCTCGTCGACGTCCCCGGGCTCGCCGGGCTCGACGCCCGTCTGAACCGGCTTGACCACCGCCACACGCCCTCCGTCGGCGTGCGCAAGGGCGGCGAGCGCCGCGGTGACCACGGTCTTGCCCACGCCGGTGTCGGTGCCGGCCACGACGAGGACGCTCACGCGCCGCCTCCCGCGTCCGCGGCGGCCACCACGGCCCGCGTGATCCGCGCGAGGTCGTCATCGTCGGTCACGTAGGGCGGCATCGTGTAGACGAGGTCGCGGAAGGGACGCAGCCACACGCCCTGCGCCACCGCGGCGTCGGTGGCCGCGGCCACGTCCACGCCGCCGGCGAGCTGCACCACGCCGATCCCCCCCAGCACCCGCACGTCAGCCACCCCTGGCAGGGCGCGCGCCGGCTCCAGCCCGGCCCGCAGGCCGCGCTCCAGCCGCGCGACGTCCTCGCGCCAGCCGCCCTCGACGAGCAGCCCGGTCGAGGCCAGCGCCACCGCGCAGGCCAGCGGGTTGGCCATGTAGGTCGGGCCGTGCATCAGTGCGCTGCCCTCCAGGGCGTCCGCCACCCGCGGGGTGCACAGCGTCGCGGCGAGCGTCAGGTACCCCCCGGTCAGCGCCTTGCCCAGGCAAAGGACGTCGGGCACGACGCCGGCGTGCTCGCACGCGAACAGCGGGCCGGTGCGCCCGAAGCCGGTCGCGATCTCGTCGGCCACCAGGAGCAGGCCGTGCTCGTCGCACAGCGCACGCAGCAGGCCCAGGACGCGGGGATCGTAGAACCACATCCCGCCGGCGCCCTGCACGACCGGCTCGACAATCACCGCGGCCAGCTCGTCGGCGTGGCGGGCCACCAGCGCCCGCAGATGGTCGGCGTAAGCGTCGTCCAGCACGGCCGGCGGCCGGTCGGCGAACACGTGCTCGGCCAGCGCGCCGGTGAACAGGCCGTGCATGCCCCCCATCGGGTCGCACACCGCCATCGCCCCGAACGTGTCGCCGTGGTAGCCCCCGCGGACGGTCAGCAGCCGGGTTCGACCGGGCCGCGCCTGCAGGCACAGCTTGATCGCCACCTCGACCGCGACCGAGCCCGAGTCGGCGAAGAACACGTGCTCCAGCCCCTCGGGGGCCATCTCGACCAGGCGCTGGGCCAGGCGTACCGCGGGCTCGTGGGTGAGCCCGCCGAACATGACGTGGGCCATGCGGTCGAGCTGGCCGTGCGCCGCAGCATCGAGGACCGGGTGGCGGTAGCCGTGCACCGCGCACCACCACGAAGCCATGCCATCGACCAGCTCGCGACCATCGGCCAGGCGCAGCCGCACCCCCTCGGCGGAGGTGACGGGCAGCGGCGCCCCCGTCCCCGGCATCGGGCCATAGGGGTGCCAGACGTGACGGCGGTCCAGCTCCGGCAGCTCGCCGGCCCACGGGCTGGCCTCGCCGGCCGCGGGGTGCAAGACCTCGCGCATCGGGGAGCCACCCTATCGCTCGACGTGGCAAGCCGGCCCGGAGGGGAGCCGCGGGCGCGCTCTCTTTCCGGGCGCAGAACGGCTGTACTAGCGGAGCGGGCTCAGCGCGCCGCGGCCTGCGCCGAGGCGCCCGCGCCGACGCGGGCCATCTCCTCGCGGTCGACGAGCTTGACGCGCGGGCGCCCCGTAGCCTCGCCGGCGGCTGACTCGTGGGCGTCGATGGCCTCCCAGTCCTCCCAGGTGCACAGGCCGGGGGCGCGCTCGCGCAACCACGACTCGATGGCGTCGGGCTCAGGCTGTGAGGGCTCGTTGAGGCGCCCGGCCTCGCGATCCTCCAGAAGCTTGGCGGTGGTGTCGGCGGAGTCCTTCTTGTTGGTGCCGATGACGCCGCTGGGGCCCCGCTTGATCCAGCCGGTCGCGTACTCGCCGGGCAGCGGCTCGCCCTCGTCGTCCAGCACGCGGCCGCCGTCGTTGCGCACCAGCCCGCGCTCGGCGTCGAAGGGCACGGTGCACACCGGCTTGCCGCGGTAGCCGATCGAGCGCAGCACCAGGCCGCACTCGATCTCCTCCTCCTCGCCGGTGGGCACGGCGGCCAGGCGGCCGTCGTCGCGGCGCTCGAGGCGGTTGATGCCCACACGCAGGCCGCGCACCCGGCCCTCCTCGTCGCCCAGGATCTCCAGCGGGGAGCGCAGGAAGCGCAGCACGACGCGGTGGCTGTGGCCCTTGGGCGCGCGGCCCGCGTAGTCGCGCAGGATCTCCACGTTCTTGCGGTTGGTCGTGTGGGCGTCCTCCGAGGCCAGCCAGGCCTCGCTGTCAGAATCCAGCCCCAGGTCGACGGGGTCGACGATGACGTCGGCGCGCGTGAGCTCGCCCAGCTCGCGCAGCTCCGGGTTGGTGAAGGCAGCCTGCGCGGGCCCGCGGCGGCCCAGCAGCACGACCTCCTCCACGCCGGCGCCCCCGAAGGCCTCGATGGCGTGGTCGGCGGTGTCGGTGCCGCTGACCTCGTCGGGCGTCAGGACGAGCATCCTGGCCACGTCGATGGCCACGTTGCCGTTGCCCACCACGACCGCCCGGCCGCCCGAGAGGTCGAACTCGTGGCCGGCGAAGTCGGGGTGGGCGTTGTACCAGGCGACGAACTCGGTGGCCGCGTAGGAGCCCTCGAGGTCCTCGCCCGGGATGCCCAGGCGATTGTCGGTCGCAGAGCCGAAGGCGTAGACCACGCCGTGGTAGCGCTCCAGCAGCTCGATGCGCGTGACGTGCTCGCCCAGCGCAACCCCACCGAAGAAGCGGAACCCATCCTTGTTCGCCGTCTTGACGTAGGCGCGGGTGACCGACTTGATCTTGGGATGGTCGGGCGCCACGCCCGCGCGCACCAGGCCGTAGGGCGTGGGCAGGGCGTCGTAGAGATCGACCTCCAGGCCCTGCTTGAGGAGCTGCTCGGCCGCGTAGAACCCCGCCGGCCCGGCGCCGACGATGGCGATGCGCTCGGTGTGCTGGTCGTCGCTCACGAACGGGCCAGTTTACGACGGGGC
>JBBJOB010000085.1:0-8447 GCA_037721455.1 Solirubrobacteraceae bacterium
CCCTCGCGCGAGGAGCTGGCCCAGGCGCTGGCCCGCGTGACCGACGCGGGCGTGCGGCTGCAGGGAGCTGCGGACCACGGCGTCTCCGAGGCGCTCTACCTCGCCGACCCCGACGGCAACGGCCTGGAGCTCTACGTGGATCGCCCCCGCGAGAACTGGCCGGCGGGCAGCGGCGGCTCGCGCGTCGGCATGTTCACGGCGCCGCTGGACCTGCGCGCGCTGCTGGAGACGGTGCGCGGGCAGGAGCGCCGGCCGCGGTCCGGCACGGGCCTGGTGGTCGGCCACGTCCACCTCCACGTCGACGATCTAGCCCGGGCGCTGGCCTTCTACGGCGATGCGCTGGGCCTGGAACGCATGACCAGCCTCCCCGGCGCCGAGTTCCTGGCCGCCGGCGGGTACCACCACCACCTCGCCGTCAACACCTGGGCCGGCGAAGGCGTAGGGCCTGCGCCGCCGGGCACGGTAGCGCTGCGTCGCTGGACGATCGTCCTGGACGACGCCGATCAGCTCGCCGCCGTGCATGAGCGGTTGGCCGCCGCGGGCGTCGAGGCGCAGCGCGGCGACCGCGCGGTCCACGTCCGCGATCCCTGGGACATCGCCCTCGACGTCGTCGTCGCTCAGGACGACCCGGTGGCCTGAACGAGGCGTGCGGCGCCGGCCGTCAGCCCTGCTCGGCGGACCCGTCGCCGTGCTCGAGCGCCGGGCCCTTCAGGTCGGACAGTGGCCGGCGCTCGCCCGCGTCGCGGGCCACGCGGCGCAGCAATTCGGCCCCCGCCGCGGTGGCGATGAGGCGGTCGATGTCTGGTGCCCAGTCGGTCTCGTCCACGAGGAAGGGCACGGCGTCGCGCACGGCCTCGTGGGCGGCGCGCGTCCCCTGGCCCAGGGGCCGAGCACCCTCGCGCAGGTCGACCGCCTGGGCGGCGACGACGAGCTCGAAGGCGATGATGCGGTAGGCCAGCGTGACCAGCTCGGAGGTGCGGCGCACCGACAGCGGGGCCATCGACGCGTGGTCCTCCACGCCCTCGGAGACCTGCCCGCGGTAGTCCAGCGACACGGGGTTGGCCAGCCCGCGGGCCTCCGCGGTCAGTGCCGCGCAGGCCCGGCCGAGCTGGCGCAGGCCCCCGGTGGCGCCGCTGCTGGCGGCCAGGCCGGTTCTCAGCCCGGAGAACTGGGCCCACAGCAGCTTCTGCACGCGCTCGTCGAGGACCTGCACAGCGGCGGTGATCGCGATGCGCAGGAAGTCGAACGACGCGGCCAGAGCCACCACGTCGAAGTTGCCCACGGAGAGGATGGCCTGGTCCTCCACGGCCACCAGCGGGTTGTCCCCGGCCGAGTTGAGCTCGATCTCCATGGTGCGGCGCACGTGGCCCAGCGCGTCGTACAGGGCGCCGTGGGTCTGGGGCACGCACCGGAAGGACAGCGGGTCCTGCAGGTGGCGCGCGGCGCCCGGCTGCCACAGGTAGGAGCCCTCCAGCAGCTCGCGCAGGCGCCGCCCGGCGGCCTTCTCGCCCGCGTGGGGGCGCAACTCCCCGGCGGCCGGATGGACGATGGACAGGTTGCCGGCGAAGCCCTCCAGCGACAGGGCGGCCGAGACCTGCAGCGCGTCGACCAGGTCGGCCACGTCAGCGAGGACCATCGAGCCGAAGCCCGTGGTCAGGCCGTTGGCGCTGACCAGGGCCAGCGCCTCCTTGGGCGCCAGGCGGATGGGCCCCAGCCCGGCCAGCGAGAGCGCCTGGTGGCCGGGCATGACCGCACCGCGGTAGTCGGCCAGGCCGCCGCCGATGAGCACCTTGCCGATGTCGGCCATCTGGGCGAGGTCGCCCTGGCCCACCGACCCGATGTCGCGCACCACCGGGTGCACGCGCGCGTTGAGCAGCGCGATGATCAGCTCGATGAGCTCGCGGCGCACGCCGACGCCCGCCTTGGCCATCCCGTTGGCGCGGGTCAGCATCATGGCTCGCACGACGGGCACGGGCAGCGGCCGCCCGTAGGAGCCCGTCTGGTCGGCCACCGTCGCGAAGGAGAAGCGCTCGAGCTCCTCCAGGGGGATGGGGTTGCGGGCCAGCGCTCCCAGCCCGGTGGTCATGCCGTAGACGGGCGCGCCGCTGGCCAGGACCTGCTCGACCACCTCGCGCGCGCACGACCCGGTGCAGTGCCGTCTCGGCGATCGTCACCCGCCTGCGCGACCGCGCCACCTCCTCGACGGCGTCGACGGTCAGGTCGTCGCCCGTGAGCTCCAGCGGCCTGGAGGGCTCTAGACCGACTGCCAGAAGTTCAGCCCCAGCCGGTCGAGAGCCTGCTGGATCTCGATGTTGATGAGGAAGAGCTGGCCGGTGAGCACGAGGAAGCCCATGACGATCAGCAGGACGCCGGCCGCGGCCTGCACGCCGAGGCGGTGGCGGCGCAGCCAGGCGAAGCGCTCGGTGCCAGCGCTTGCGGCCAGGGCGGTGAGCAGGAACGGCACCCCGAGGCCCAGGGAGTACACGCCCAGGAGCATCCCGCCCTGCGCGACGCCCGACTGGGTCGCCGCCAGGCTGAGGATCGCGCCGATGGTGGGGCCGAAGCACGGGGTCCACGCGATGGCGAACGCGGCGCCGACCAGCACCGGGCCACCGGTGCCCGCGCGCTCGATCAGCCCGCGCGGGCGCCACTCGGCGTTCAGCCGGGTGAAGAACAGCGCGCCGACGAAGAGCAGCCCCATGGCGATGATCATCACGCCCGCCACGGTGGTCAGCGTCTCCTGGTTGTCGAACAGCAGTGCCCCGGCCGCCGTCGCGGTCAGCCCCAGGAGGATGAAGATCAGCGAGAAGGTGGCCACGAAGGCCAGCGCGCGGGCCATGACCCGCCGGTCGGCGCGGCCCGTGCGCTGGTCGGGGGCCACCCCGGTCACCGCGGCCAGGTAGCCGGGCACAAGGGGCAGGCAGCAGGGCGACGCGAAGGAGACCACCCCGGCGGCGAAGGCCAGCGCGATGCCGGGCGCGTCGATCATCTACGCCGCCTCCTCGAGCAGCACGCGCAGGTCGTGGGCGATGTCCGCGGGGGGCACGGGGATGCCCCCGGAGAACTTGGAACGCAGACGTCCCTGCGCATCGACGAGCCAAATGCTGGCCGAGTGGGCGCTCACGTCGCGGTCCTGCGGCTGGGGCGCGGCGTAGTAGGCGTCCCACACCGGGCGCAGATCCTCCTCGGTGCCGATCACGTAGCGGAAGCTGTCGGGCAGGTCGCGCTGCGCGAACCAGCGGCGCACGGCGATCTCGGTGTCGCCTTCGGGGTCGGCGCTCACGGCGATGATCGGTACGTCGCGGCCCAGCCCCTCCAGCGCCTCGTCCAGCTCGGTGGCGATGAGGGGGCAGACGTCGACACACTCGGTGTAGAGGAAGGTGACGACGTAGGGCTGTCCGCGCAGGTCGCGGGTGTCGATGCGCTCGTCCTCGCGCGCGTCGCGTAGGGCGAAGTCGGCGGCCTGCCTGCCGTCCAGGCCCTCGGGCAGTGGGCCGCCCAGCAGCGGCCCGTTGGTGGGCGTGCCGGCGACCGGCACCGCGGGGGCGGCCGGCTCGCGCTGCGCAGCGACCACCACGAGCAGGCCGGCCCAGGCGGCCAGCACGCCGACCGTGGCGGCGAGCAGGACGCGCTTGCGCTGCGGGCTCATCGCGGCCACTCTAGTGGCCGCCCCCGCAGATACGCACCGTTCCGGCGCCCGCCGATCACCGCCTGAAGCCACCCGGCGACCAGTCATGTGCGAGATGCACACTCCCGGGTCGCCGTGCGGTCAGGCATCCACGATGCCGGGCGTCGGCGCGGTCGCTGTCGGCCACCGCCGCGTGCACCACCCTCACAAGATCGGTGGATCGAGGCTTAGACTGCACGCCGTGGCCGTGCGCACCGAGGAGCCGGAGCCTTCCGCCGCCGACGAGCCGCAGCACTCGCGCGGCGTACTGCGGGGGCTGGCCATCGGCGCGGCGATCGCCCTGCTGGCGCTGCTGACCTACGGCGTGCTCACCCAGCCCGCCGATACGACGATCGACGACGCCATCGCGCGCGGGGAGCCTGTCGCGGCGCCGGCCTTCGAGCTCGAGGTGCTGACGCCGCCCGAGGGCGCCGAGGGCGCCGCCGTGGAGACCTTCGCCCAGGCCGCTGCCGATGGACGCGTCGGCCTGGAGGAGTTGCGCGGCACCCCGGTGGTGCTCAACTTCTGGGCCTCGTGGTGCGAGCCGTGCCGCGAGGAGGCCCCGCTGCTGCAGACGGCCTGGGAGGGCACGGGCGGCGACGGAGTGCTCGTCCTGGGCCTCGACACGCAGGACGCGCGCCCCGACGCGCGGGCCTTCGTAGAGGAGTTCGGCCTGTCCTACCCCAACGTCCGCGAGCCGGGGGGCGACGTCTCGCGCAGGTTCGGCATGACCGGCCTGCCCGAGACCTTCTTCATCAGCGCAGAGGGCGACGCGGTCGCCCACGCCCGTGGCGCGGTCGACGCGGCCCAGCTCGAGCAGGGCATTGCCGCCGCGATTGCTGGCGAGCCGGCCGTCCTGCGCTGACGGGAGGCCCGCCAAGCGAGGATCGAAGGAAGCGCCGCGCTGAGCGCGGGAGATCCTTCGATCGTGGCTGACGGAGGCCTTTCGGAGCGACGGTCCGTCAGTTCAGCGTCGCCAGCGCCAGCGGGACGACGGCGTCTGCCCCGGCGCGGCGGAGCTGGCCGCCGACCATGGCCAGCGTCCAGCCCGAGAAGCGTCGATCGTCGAGCAGCAGCCCGGTGCCCGCAGGCGGACGGTCGGTGACGGTGAACGCGCCGCGGACGTTGGCGGTCTGCTGGACGGCGTTGGCCATGTCGCGCTGGGGCGGGCGGGCCTCGCTGCGAGCCACCAGCGCGACGTGCGGGACAGCGAGCTCGCGCGCCAGGCGCTGCGCCGCATCGGCGCACAGGTCGCCCAGGCGCGTGGAGGGCACGCTGGTCACCCAGCCGACCGGGATGCCCGCGCCGCGCACGACGTCGGCCAGCGCGACCACGATCTCGTCGTCCCACCGGCCCGCGCGCAGCCCGCGCTCTACGGCGGGCCACCAGCCGCCGTCGCCGATGCGGGCCAGGGCCCAGCCAGGCTCGGTCAGCGCGTCAGCGGGGATCTTGCGCATCGCCCCGGTCGCGTCGGGGGCC
The DNA here is from genome assembly GCA_037721455.1 of Solirubrobacteraceae bacterium. GTDB lineage: Bacteria > Actinomycetota > Thermoleophilia > Solirubrobacterales > Solirubrobacteraceae > Siliceabacter. The sequence goes on from JBBJOB010000085.1 coordinate 5,147, forward strand.
ATCTTGCGCACCTCGAGCTCCAGGGGGCGCGAGCGCAGGTGGCGCTGTGCCAGCTCGACGAGGCCCGGGTCCGGCGGCTGGTCGAAGCGCGGCTGCGTGCAGACCGAGCAGCGCCCGCAGTCCTGCGGCGCCGGATCGTCGAGCTGCTCCTGCAGCGTGCGCATGAGGCAGCGCCCGTCGGTCCCGAAGGCGGCCATCGCCTCCTGCTCACCGCGGCGCAGCGCGGTGACCTGCGTGTAGCGTCGGGCGTCGTAGACCCAGTCGGCACCGGGAACGGCCCGCCAGCGCGAGCCCGCGCGCTGCACCGCGCCCTCCACGTCGAGAACCTTGAGCATCGCCTCGATGCGCCCCGCGCCCAGGTTGACCACGCCCATGAGCTCCCGCGTGGTCCGGCCCTCGTCGCCGGCGGCGCTCAGCTCGGCGAGCACGGCGTTGACGCGCTCCTGCGCCGGGAAGGCCTGCTCGATGAAGTAGTCCTGGATGCGGCGGTCCTCGCCACCGCGCAGCAGGACGACGTCGGCGTGGTCGACGCCGCGCCCGGCGCGGCCGACCTGCTGGTAATAGGAGACGGCCGAGCCGGGCGCCTGGAAGTGCACGACGAAGGTGAGGTCGGCCTTGTCGTAGCCCATGCCCAGCGCGCTGGTGGCGACGACGGCCTTGAGCTCGTTGCGCAGCAGGCGGTCCTCGATGGCCACGCGCTCGGGGGTCTCCTGGTCGCCGCTGTAGGGCGCTGCCGCGATCCCGTTGGCGGTCAGGAAGGCGGCGACCTGCTCGGCGTCGCGCTTGGTCAGGGTGTACACGATGCCCGAGCCCGGGAGGGACGGCAGGTGCTCCACCAGCCAGGCCAGGCGCTGTGCGGGGCGCGGAAGCTCGAGGGCCTCCAGGCGCAGGCTCGTGCGCGCCAGCGCGCCCCGGTAGGAGCGCAGCGGCTCGGGCCGCCCGCCCGCGAGCTGTTCGAGGACGTCCCCGACGACACGGTCGTTGGCGGTCGCGGTCGTGCCCAGCACGGCCACCTGCTCGGGCAGTGCGTCGAGCATGTCCCTGACCCGCCGGTAGTCGGGGCGGAAGTCGTGGCCCCAGTCGGAGATGCAGTGGGCCTCGTCGATGACCAGCAGGCCGACCGACGCTGCGAACAGGGGCAGCATGTCGTCGCGAAAGCGTGGGTTGTTCAGCCGTTCGGGGCTGATGAGCAGCAGGTCGATCGTGCCGGCCGCGAGCTCACGGCGGACCTCGTCCCACTCCTCGCGGTTGGTGGAGTTGATCGTGCGCGCCCGCAGCCCCAGCCGCTGTGCGGCGGCGATCTGGTTGCGCATCAGCGCCAGCAGCGGGCTGACGATGAGCGTCGGCCCGGCGCCGGACTCGCGCAGCAGCGCCGTCGCGACGAAGTACACCGCCGACTTCCCCCAGCCGGTGCGTTGCACGCAGAGCACCCTTGCGCGGTCGGCCACGAGGTCGGTGATCGCCTCGAGCTGGTCGGCCCTGAACGCCGCCTGCGGGTCGGCGGTCAGCGCCCGGAGACGGTCGGCCGCGGTCGCGGCGAGTGCCTCGGGGGCGACGGTGTGATCGCTGTCGGCGGGCGGGGGCATGAGGACGTCAGCGTGACGCACCTCTCGGACGCGGGGACGAGCGGGCCCACGAACCCGAGGTCAGCCGCCGCCCGGCTCGACCAGCCCGGTCTCGTAGGCCAGCACCACAGCCTGCACCCTTCCCCGCAGCCCGAGCTCGGCCAGGATCCGCGTGAGGTGGGTCTTGACCGTCGCCTCGGAGAGGAACAGCCGGCCGGCGATCTCGCCGTTGGACAGCCCGCGGGCGACGTGGCGCAGCACGTCGAGCTCGCGCGAGGTGAGCTCGGACAGCGGCGCGCCGGCATCTCGGGGCGGGCGCCGTCCTCGCGCAACGCCACCGGCAGGCCGCCGGCCCGTGCCTGCTCGACCAGCCGGGCGACGTCGGCCAGGCCCGGCTGCGGCGCCAGCCCCGGCGCCTCGTCGTCGTCGGCATACAGCGCCGTCAATAGGCGGCGCATCTCCCCCAGCGCGCCACGCACGGTCTCCTGGACCGCCTGCAACGAGTGCCGGGCGGCGGCCCATGAGCTTCTCGGCCGCTCCGGCCTGCACGGCGATCAGCGAGACGCTGTGGGCCACGATGTCGTGCAGCTCGCGAGCCACGCGGGCGCGCTCCTCGACCACGGCGGCCCGGGCGCGCAGGTCGTGTTCGGCGGCGAGTTGGACCGTGAGCGCCTCCAGGCGGCGGTTCTCCTCGCCGCGAACACGCATGACGTGTCCCGCTGCGGCCGCGCCGCCGACGATCACCAGCAGCGCGACGTAGTCCTCGGCCGTGGAGTTATCCCCGGGCGGTGCGAACTCCTGCCCGAGGGCCACGATCGCTCCGACCCCCAGGGCGCCCAGCAGAGCGGCACGGCCGCTGCCGGCCTCGCGCCCGGCCGTGCAGGCGCTGACGATGATCAGGGGCAGGGGCAGGGGCAGGACGCTCCCGATGGGGTCATAGCCCGGCAGGAACATCAGGCCCAGGACGAAGCCGATCACCGCCACCGAAGGCGCCGCCGCCGACGACCAGCAAGGCCGCCGGCGCTCGAGTGGCGGATCAGCTCGATGGCCAGGGTGTGGCCCTCGCGCGGCGTCGAGCCCCGCCCGCCCGGTACTCGACCACTCGCCCGACGCGACCATCAGACCGAGGTGCGGTGGTCAGATCGGTGATGGCACGTCGGACGAGACGCGTACCCGCCTTTAGTGCGCGTCTCGCTCGGCGGGGCGTCAGGCCTCGCTGGTGGACGACGTGCGCCCCGGGGCTCTAGTCCGCAGGGCGGCCCCCAGTAGCAGCATGACAATACCCGCGAGGGCCGGGATGACGACGCCGAGGCCGGTGAAGGGAAGGGTCCCCTCGCTCACGTCGCGCGACCGGTCGTTCGGGCTGTTGGGGCCGCCTGTGTCGCCACCGCCACCCCTGGTCGTCGTGTCGCCGCCGTCGGTGGTGGTGGTGGTCTCGCCGCCGCCGGTCGTGACGGCGGTGGTTGTGCCGCCGCCGGTGGTGACGGTGGTGGTGCCGCCGCCGGGTGTGCCGTTGTTGCCGGTGGTGCCGGTGGTGCCGGTGGTGCCGGGGGTGCCGCCGCCGGGGGTGCCGGGGGTGCCGCCGCCGGGGGTGCCGTTGCTGCCGGTGGTGCCGGTGCCGTCGCTCGTACCGCCGCCGCCGTCTGTGGGGCCGTCGTCGTCGCCGGGCACTGGTACGGGCTCGGGCTCGGGGGTGGGCTCGGGGACGGGCACGGCGACTGCGCACTGGGACGCCG
>JBBJOB010000086.1:0-8365 GCA_037721455.1 Solirubrobacteraceae bacterium
CGGGGCGGAGGGGGCCCCCCCCGCGCCCCAGATCGACCAATCATCCTCGGGAGGGTCCGGTTCTGGCGCGGCGCCGCCCTTCTTCTTTTCCTTCACCAGCAACCGGCGCCGGCTGGCCCCGGTGGCCCGCCTGAGCTGGGTGAGCGCGGGTCAACCGGGCGCCGGCGGCTCCGCAGGCCCCGCCCGCGCGCCGCGCGTCAGCAGCGCCACCCCGAGCGCCGCGCTGACCAGCGACCCGGCGAAGATGCCGATCTTGGCCAGGTCGATGATCTCGGGGTCGGTGTAGGCGAGCTGGGCGACGAACAGCGAGACGGTGAAGCCGATCCCGCCCAGGGCGGCGACGCCCCACACCTGCGCGAGGCGCACGTCCTCGCCCAGCGCGCCGACGCGCAGGCGCAGGGCGAGCAGGGCCGCGCCGGCGATGCCCAGCAGCTTGCCCACCACCAGCCCCACGGCGATGGCCCAGGGCAGGGGACTGGCCACGGCGTCGGCGAGTACCTCGCCGTCGAGGGCGATGCCGGCGTTGGCCAGCGCGAACAGGGGCAGGACGGCGAACGCGGAAAAGGGGTGCAGCCGGTGCTCGAGCTGCTCGAGCACGCGGCGGCCGTTTACGGGCTGGGCGGGGGTGAGGAGGGCGAGGGCCACGCCCGCGACGGTGGGGTGCACGCCGGACTCCAGGGCGGCAACCCACACGAGCAGGCCCACGGGGACGTAGGCCGCCACCCGCCGGACGCCGACCATGCGCATCCCGACCACCATCCCCAGCCCGATCACGGCGGCCGCCAGCCACAGCAGCGAGATCCCCTCGGAGTAGAAGAGCGCGATCACCGAGATGGCGATCAGGTCGTCGACGATGGCGATGCTCAGCAGCAGCAGCTTGACCCCGGCCGAGACGCGGTCGCCCAGCAGCGCGAGCACGCCCACGGCGAAGGCGATGTCGGTGGCCATGGGGATGGCCCAGCCGTCGGCGCCGGGACGGCCGCCCATGATGGCCACGAAGATCAGCGCGGGGACGATGACCCCGCCGACCGCGGCGATCACCGGCAGCAGCGCTGTCTTGCGGTCGCTGAGCCGGCCCACCGCGAGCTCGCGCTTGATCTCAAGGCCGACGACGAAGAAGAACAGCACCATGAGCCCGTCGTTGACCCAGCCGTGCAGATCCTCTTCGAGCGAGAGTGAGCCGAAGCCCAGCGTCAGCCCGGTCTCCCAGAACTCCGTGTAGCTCGCCTCGCCGATGACGTTGGCCCACACCAGCGCGGCGACCGTGGCGACCAGCAGGGCCACCCCGCCCGCCGACTCCTGATGCAGGAACTCGGTCAGCGGGTCGAGCGCCCGGCGGACCTGCCGGCGGACCGCCTCGGGGGCGGTCTCGGGGGTCGGGCTCACCCGGGTCGGTGAGCCGTGGCGGAGGCGGCGGGCATCGCCGCCAGCCTAGCCGGGCGCCCCGGCGCGAAGCCTGCCGCCCTGGGCCCTGCTACGGCGCGCCCAGGACCTGGTAGGAGCGCGCCTCGCCGCGCAGGCGCGCGTCGAAGTCGCCCGTGTAGGCGGTGGTGGAGTGCACGGTGCCCGTGCGCTGGGCGATGCGCATGTTGTCCTCGGGCAGCAGCGGCGCGGCCAGCGCCCAGCGCCCGCCGACCACGGGTGCATTGCGCTCCACGACGTGGGTCTGCCCCTGGTGGACGTAGCTGATGGACACGCGCACGACACCGCCGGCGCGCGGGTTGATCGTGCCACCGGCGCTCAGGATGCCGCCGTCCAGGCGCGGGCGCTCCAGCGCGAGGTTGGAGCGCCCGTTGGCCGCGCGCAGGCGCAGCTCCTGGGGCCGCGTGTCGGGGTCGCCCGGGTAGCGGATGGTGAGGATCCCGGTGCCCAGGCGGGCCTGCGCCGCCGGGATGGTCTCGCGGAAGTTGATCCGCCGGCCCTGGCTGTTGACGGGCGCGTCGAAGGTGTGGCGCTGCTGGGCGGCGTGCAACTCCACCTCGGCCGTGCCCGAGGCGCGCGCGGTGATCGGGGCGTGTACGTCGAGCACGCTGCGCGAGCGCTCCATGCCCGCGCGCAGGATCTCCAGCTTGGGCGCGTGGATCTCCCCGCTGACCGGCTGGCCCTCCTGCGGCGCCTGGCCGGCCCCGCCCGGGCTGCTCAGCGGCTGCTGACGCTCGGCGGCCTGGGCGCGCAGGGAGGGGAACTGGGCGATCATCCCGTCGCCCGGGCAGATGGTCCTGCCGGCGTCGCGGTGGCCCGCGATGCGCTGGAAGGTGGCCTGCTCGCCGGAGGCAAAGCGGTTGGACGAGCCACCCAGCGACTTGACGGTCACTTCGCCGGTGGTGGGCACGCCGTGGGCGGGGAGCTTCCAGGCCAGCAGCGCGGCGATGGCCGAGACCTGCTCGGGCGGCGGGGTGGCCGAGGTATAGGTGCCGATGGCGGCGACGCCGGTGGAGACGCTGTTGAAACCCTGCGTCTGGGCGCCGATCACCGGCTTGTCGATGCCGCCGGCGCGCCCCTCGTAGATCTTGCCCCAGCGGTCGACGAGGAAGTTGTAGCCGATGTCGTTCCACTCGAGGCTGTTGCGGTGGTAGCGACACATGGCCAGGATGACCGCGCCCGACTCGTCGGCGCGGTAGTCGTTGGTGGAGACGGTGTGGTGGACGAAGGCCATGTCCACCCTGCCCATGCTCGGGCCCTCGCGCGGCGGGCAGTCGTCGCCCGCCCACGCCTCGCGGGGCACGATCGAGGGCGGCCCGCTCGAGCCCTGCGCCCAGGCCACCGCGTTGCCCACGGTGGCCAGCACGGCGCTGTTCGCGGCGTCGCGCAGCGCGGTGGCGGCCTCCTCGGCCGGCGTGGCCGTGCCAGTGGTGTTGATGAAGCTCGCCTCGAGGTCCTCCGGCGGCGCCGTGAAGCGCGCCTGGAAGGTGTCGGCCCCGCCGGCCCACACCCCGTCGCTGGCCGGCTCGCCCTGCTCGTTGCCCGCCTCGACCCACGGGCTCCACGGCTCCTCGCCGTCGCGAGTGCGGATCCACACGCCGATCGGCTCCTCGCTGTCGGCCCACTGCAGGCCCATGAGGTCGAAGCGCTTGGGGGCCTGGATGGGGTCCGAGACGTAGGTCGCGCCCGCGTTGGCGCCGCGCTCCAGGCCCTCCTCGGCCAGCTCGAGGGTGAAGTCCACGGGGCCCGGGCGCCAGCGCTCCAGCGAGAGCGCGGGGGCGGCGAGCAGGCCGAGGACGGCGATGACGGGAAGGAGAAGGAGGGGGAGGCGTCGCATCGCGCGGTCGGAACACGGGCGGGGCCCACGAGTCGCGCATCGGCGTGCCAGGCCGATCGCTTGAGCCCCGGACGCGCAGGAACAGCGCCATGGGCCCCGACGGCGGGGGCTCAGGCCACCACGGCCAGGCCGCCGGGCGTGACCGAGAAGCGTGCCTCGGTGACCTCGCCGATATGGTCGCCGTCGACCTGTAGGTGCACGGGGCGGCCGTCGATCGAGCTGATCTCCAGGCCGTCAAGCCCGGCCCACGAGGACACCCGCCGGTGCGCGGTGACCTTCATCGGGCCGAACAGGCGGGCCAGCACGGTGGGCATGTCCACGGCGCTGGCCCGGCGCAGCAGCACGGCGCCCAGCCGCCCGTCGTCCAGCGCGCCGGCGTCGCAGACGTACAGCGCACGCGGGCCGAAGTAGCTGAACACGTCGCCGTTCTGGACGATCGCGGTGACCCCCTCGACCTCCTGCCCGCCGGCGCGCACCGCAAGGCGCGGCGGATTGACCACGTAGCGGCGCAGGAACGTCGACGCCCCCGCGTAGGCGAAGTACCACTCGCGCCAGCGCGACTTGAGGCGCGGGTGGGCGTCGACCCGCTCGACCACCGCCGCGTCGAGCCCCATACCGGCCGAGAAGGTGAAGTGGCGGTCGTTGACCTTCGCGAGGTCGATGCGCCGCGGCTCCCAGCGGTCGGCGACGCGCAGGAGGTGCTCGGTGGCGTCGACGATGTCGTTGGGGATGCCCAGCATCCGGCACAGGACGTTGCTCGCCCCGCCGGGCAGGCAGGTCAGCGGGGTGTCGGAGCCCGCGAGTCCGTTGGCCACCTCGTTGACGGTCCCGTCGCCGCCGAAGGAAACCACCACGTCGTAGCCCTCGTGGGCGGCCTCGCGGCACAGGTCCGTGGCGTGGTCACGGCGCTGGGTGTCCACCGCGTCGACCTCGTAGCGCCCGTTGAGCGCGTGCACCACCAGCCCCTTGAGCCGGTCGGAGACCGTGGTGGCGAAGGGGTTGACGACGACCAGCATGCGCCGGCGCTTGAGCGGGGCGGTGAGGGAGAAGGCGTCGCCGAGGCGCTCGAGGCCCGACGCGGTGGCGGGGGAGGGCATCGCCGGGGCCTACACCGGGCGCGTGAACCGGTTACCCCTAGAGTCGCAACGCGTGAGCGCCTCCGCCCCGACGGACATCGCCCAAGCCGTCGGCGACGTGGCGCTGTGGTACCACACGATCGAGCTGCCCGACGGCAGCGCCACCCCTGGGTGGTTCGACCTGCGCCCGATCGTCGGGCGGATGCCCTTCCCCGACGTGCGCGGCATGCGCTGCCTGGACGTGGGCACCTACGACGGCTTCCTCGCCTTCGAGCTCGAGCGCCGGGGCGCACGGGAGGTCGTGGCCACCGACGTGTCCGACCACGGGGACTGGGACTGGCCGGCGCGCATGCGCGAGCGGGGACCGGCGGCGCTGGCGCAGATCGCGGGGGGGAAGGGCCGGGGCTTCGAGGTCGCCCGCGAGCTGCTGGGCTCCTCGGTGCGCAAGGTCGAGCTCAGCGCCTACGACCTGTCCCCGGAGCTCGTCGGCACCTTCGACGTCGTGGTCTGCGGCAGCCTGCTGCTGCACCTGCGCGAGCCCGTCCGCGCGCTCGAGGCCATCCGCTCGGTCTGCGCCGGGTCGTTCCTCTCGGCCGAGCAGGTCGAGCTCGGCCTGAGCCTGCGTCACCCCCGCACCCCCGTGTCGCGCCTCAACGCCGAGGCGGAGCTCTGCCAGTGGTGGCTGCCCAACGTGGCCGCCCACCGCCAGATGCTGGTCACCGCGGGCTTTCGCGTGCAGCGCGCGACGCGGCCCTACGCCATCCCCTTCGGCGCGGCCCATCCCGCCGTGGCGCCGCGCCTCCTGCGCCGTGTGGCCGCCGGCGGCCAGGGCGTGCCCCACGCCGCCGCGCTGGCCCGACCCGACCTGTGATGACGATGCTGCGTTTCGTCCTGCTCGTCGTCGTCCTTCTCGCCGGCGCGTCCGGCGCGAGTGCGGCCGCGCCGATCAACCTCGGTCCGGAGCGGACCTACCCGACCGGCGACCTTCCGTACTCGGTCGAGACCGCTGACCTCGACGGCGACGGGGTGCTCGACATCGTGAGCCCGAACACGATCTCGGGCACCGTGACCGTCCTGCTCGGCGAGGGGGACGGCACCTTCGCCCCGTCGCGCACGTTCCCGGGGGGAGACAGTCCGCGGACGGCGGTGACCGGGGACTTCGACGGGGACGGCCGGGTCGACGTGGCCGTCTCGAACGTGTTCTCCCGGAGCGTCTCCGTGCTCAAGGGCGATGGTCGCGGGGGACTCGGTCCGCCCGTCCGCTACGCCGTCGGCGAACAGCCTCGGACCCTGATCACGAGTGATCTCGACCGCGACGGCCACGCCGATCTGGCGGTGGTCAACCGCACCGACGACACCGTCTCGGTCCTGCTCGGCCGGGGCGACGGCTCGTTCGCGGCGGAGCGGACCTACGCGGCCGGGGATCGCACGGCCGTCGGCGGGGACGGCGACGCCTACGACGTCGAGGCCGTCGACGTCAACGGTGACGGCACCCCCGACCTCGCCGTCGCCAACCGCGCGTCGAACAACCTCTCCCTCCTGATCGGCAACGGCGACGGCACCTTCCGGCCGGGCCAGATCTACCCGACGGGGAAGACGCCCTACGACGTCATCGCCGGCGACTTCGACGGCGACCGAGAGCCCGACCTGGCGGTCGCCAACGGCGACAGCAGGGACATCTCGATCTTCCTGGGCCGCGGCGACGGGACCTTCGACCGCCGCCCCCGCCAGGGAGCGGGACTCGCCGCGTTCGCGCTGGCCGTCGCGGACCTAGACGGCGACGGCGACCAGGACCTGGCGGTGGCCAACAACCCGAACACGAAGTACATCGAGGGCAAGGACTACGGAGGCAGCGCGTCGATCCTGCTCGGCCGCGGGGACGGCAGCTTCGGGGCGCCTCGCGACCACGGCGTCGGGCCGCGGCCGGTGGCCATCGCCGTCGAGGACCTCGACGGTGACGGTCGGCCCGACCTCGCGACCGCGAACCGGGGGTCGGACGAAATCTCGGTGCTCCTGCGCGGCGACACCCGGCTCAGCCTGACGCGATCGGAGCGCCGCGTCACCTGGCCCGCCACCGTGGACCTGCGGGGGCGACTCACCGCGCAGGACGGCCGCCCGCTCGCAGGGCGGCGGGTGATCCTCGAAAAGCGCCCGTGGGTCCGGGGCGAGTTCACCCGCGTGGCGGGGCAGCCCGCGGACGGCGTCCGCGTCGCGGCGGACGGGACGTTCCGCCTGGCCGGAGCCCGACCGGAGTGGACCACCGACTACCGGGCGAGCTTCACCGGGGACGAGGCCGGCAACGAGCATGCGACCAGCGAGCTTGCCACGACCGAGCAGAGGGTGCGGGTCAGGCTCAGCGTCAGCGAGAACGATCTGCGGCTGGGGCGCAGCCGCGCGCTGACGGGGTCGGTGTCCCACCACTCGCACGCCGGCCAACCGGTGACCCTCGAGATCCGGCGCGACGGAGAGGTCGTGGACGAGCAGGTTCTCACCCTCGGGCCGAGCCCGGTGCCGGGGATCTTCGGGTGCGGCCCGGCACGCGGCCCCCTGTGTGTGGCCGCCGGAGCGCTCGCGGAGCGGGCGTCGGCGGCGGTCACGCAACCGCCGCGCGCCGATCCCGAGTACGCCTTCTCCTACCGGCCGTCCCGTCCCGGCGCCTACACGTTCGTCACGCGCTTCCACGGCCACCCACCCGGGCACCTCGGCAACGCCAGCCGCGCCAAGGGCTTCCGGGTGGTCCGGTAGCGCCTGCGCCGACTGCCAGGCGAGTGTGCAAAGCTGCCGGCGATGGCGCTGCGGACTCGTCTCCTGGCTTCTGTCGGGCGCCGGCGTGGCCGCGCGCTGCTGGCCGTCGTCGTCGTGCTCGCGGGCGCAGCCACGGCCGTGGGGATGGGTGCGGTCTCGTCGTCGTCGCCTGGGGTCGCGGAGGGCTCTCGTCCCGCCGTGCCGGCGCTGGCGGGGGGCGCGCTTGGGAACGTGTCGGCGATGGACGCCCGGAAGCCGGTCGCCCAGGGCGATGAGCGCCGGCCGCGTCGCGGCACAGAGGAGTCTTACCGACGCAATGCCAGCAGGCAGGTCCCGGAGAAGGTTGGAAAGGGGTTCCTGCCGCTGTACCGCGAGGCGGAACGAAGCTTCGGCGTCAACTGGCGGTTGATCGCCTCTATCCACCGCCAGGAGACGGGGTTCTCGACGGCGCCGGGCACCTACCGCGGGCTCAACGCCTTCGGCTGCTGCGCCGGCCCGATGCAGTTCAACGTCACCAACGGGCCCGTGAGCACCTGGGACAGCTACCGCGAGGCGTTCCGGGCCGGGCGTCGGCCCGAGCGCTATCCGCACCGCACCGACTCTCACCCGTCGATCTATGACGACTTCGACGCGATCATGGCCGCCGGCTCGCTGCTCAGCGACTCGGGCGCCGGCCGCTCGCTGGATGCCGGCGCGTGGCGGGGGGCCTACAGCTACTACGGACGCGACCTCTTCGGCGTCAAATATGCCAGTGAGGTGCTTGCGCGAGCGGTTGCCTGGGAGCGCGACGGCTTCTGCCTGAACTGCGGACTCGACGAGAGCCTCGTGGCCGAGTTCGACGACGCCTACGGCGCGTCGGTCCGCCGGCAGCTGCTCGCGCCCGAGCGTCGGCGCAGGGAGCGTGAAGAGCGAGAAGAGCGCAGAGAGGAGCGCGAGCGCCAGGAGGAACGCGACCGCCGCGACCGTCGCGAGGGCGGCGGGGACGGCGGCCCGGACGAGCGCGCCCCGCAACGATCGCCGACGCGCCCTCCCCGCCCGTCGACGCCGCCATCGGCTCAGGAGGACGACCCGCCGACCAGACCCGAGCCGCCGCCCCCGACGACGACGCAGCCCTCCACACCGGAGCCGGAGCCGGAGCCGGAGCCGGCGGCCGGCGAGTGCTCCTCCCCGAACGAGCTGCTCGGCTGCTGATACCGGCCCGGCGGCGTTGGAGATTGTTCAACGTCGATGGCGCTGCCGAGCTGCTCCCGGTGGGGACTCCCGGCTTCGGGCTCAGCGGAACTCG
>JBBJOB010000087.1:0-8334 GCA_037721455.1 Solirubrobacteraceae bacterium
TCCGCGCCGTGCCCGGGTCGACGACGTAGCGGATGCCCGGCACCGTCAGCGAGGTCTCCGCGACGTTGGTGGCCAGCACGACGCGCCGCCCGGCGTGGCGGCGGAAGGCGCGCTGCTGCTCGGCGGCCGAGAGGCGCGCGTAGAGGGGGAGCACCTCGAGCGCGGCGCCGAAGCGCCCGCGCAGCACGTCGGCGGTGTCGCGGATCTCGCGCTCGCCGCTGAGGAACACGAGCACGTCGCCCGGCCCCTCCCCGGCCAGCTCGTCGACGGCGTCGCCGATCGCCTCGGCCGGGTCGCGGTCGGTGGCGGCGCCCTCCTCGTCGGGGTCGGCGAGCGGCCGATGGCGGACCTCCACGGGGTACGTGCGCCCGGAGACCTCGACCACCGGCGCGTCGTCGAAGTGCGCGCTGAAGCGCTGGGGGTCGATGGTCGCCGATGTGATGATCACCTTGAGGTCGGGCCGTCGCGGCAGGATGCGCTTGAGGTAGCCCAGCAGGAAGTCGACGTTGAGGCTGCGCTCGTGGGCCTCGTCGACGATCACGGTGTCGTAGCGGCGCAGCAGCCGGTCCCGGCGGATCTCGGCCAGCAGCAGGCCGTCGGTCATCAGCCGCACGAGCGTGTCGTCGCGGCTGCGGTCGGTGAAGCGCACCGCGTAGCCCACCGTTCCGCCCAGCTCGACCTCCAGCTCGTCGGCGATGCGCTGGGCCACGGTCCGCGCGGCGATCCGGCGTGGCTGGGTGTGGGCGATCATCCCCTCCACGCCGCGGCCCAGCTCCAGGCAGAGCTTGGGCAGCTGCGTCGTCTTGCCCGAGCCGGTCTCGCCCGCCACCACGACGACCTGGTGGCCGCCGATGGCACGCAGCAGCTCCTCGCGACACGCGCTGACCGGTAGCTCCGGCGGATAGTTGAGCGCCGGCACCGCCGCCCGGCGGCGGGCGAGGCGCTCCTGGGCATCGGGCGCTGGGGATGATGGGCGCCGCGAGCGGGTGGCCATCCGCCGAGGCTACGCGGCGCTGCGCGGGGCCGCCTCGGCCTCCCCGGGCCCGCCTGTACCGTGGCGGTGCATGAGCACCATGCGCGTCACCTACTCGCCCAAGGTCTTCATCCCGCTGACCCAGCTCTGTCGCGACGGGTGCTGGTACTGCACGTTCGCCCAGCCGCCCAAGCGGCTGGAGGCGCCGTTCCTGACGCCCGACGAGGTGGTGGACATCGCGCTGCGCGGGGCTCAGGCCGGCTGCCACGAGGCGCTGTTCACGCTGGGCGAGGCGCCCGAGGCCCACTACGAGGTGGCGCGGACCTGGCTCGCCGACCACGGCTACGCGACCACCGTCGACTACCTGGCGGCGATGTGCGAGCTGGTGGTCGGCGAGACCGGGCTGCTGCCCCACGCCAACGCCGGCGCGCTGAGCCGTGACGAGCTGGCAGCGCTGCGCGAGGTCACCGCTTCGCAGGGCATGATGCTCGAGTCGCTCAACGCCGATCTGGCCTGCCACCGCGGCGCGCCCGACAAGCACCCCTCGCGGCGCCTGGCAACGCTCGACGCGGCGGGCGAGCTGGCCATCCCCTTCACGACTGGGATCCTGGTGGGCATCGGGGAGAGCCGCGCCGATCGCGTCGAGGCGCTGGAGGCCATCGCCGCCTCCCACGCCCGCCACGGGCACGTGCAGGAGGTCATCGTCCAGAACTTCCTGCCCAAGCCGGGCACGGCGATGCGCGATCACCCGCCGTGCCCGACCGCGGACTTCCTGGAGGCCATCGCCCTGGCGCGCGCGATCCTCCCGCCCGACGTCCATCTGCAGGCGCCGCCCAACCTGTCGGACGACTTCGGCGCGCTGCTGGACGCGGGCATCGACGACTGGGGCGGCGTGTCGCCGGTCACCGCCGACCACGTCAACCCGGAGCGGCCGTGGCCGGCGCTCGAGCGCCTGCACGAGGTCACGCAGGCGCGAGGCCGCGTCCTGGCGCCGCGCCTCACCATCTATCCGCGCTACGCGCTGGAGCCGGAGCGCTGGCTGGCCGAGCGCATGCGCTTTCCGGTGCTGGACCGCATGGACGCCGAGGGCCTGGGTCGCGACGACCCGGGCGCGCTGCTGCCCCAGCGCACCGAGGACGTCACCAACGTCGGCGACGGCGCCGAGGTGCGCCTCGTGGGCCGGCGCTCGACTGCCTGGTGCTCGGGCGGCGCGGTGGCGCCGCCCGCGCTGCTGCCCGCGCCGGGAAGCCCGCCCGCCCGCCCCGCCGGCGCCGTGGGCGAGGTGCTCGACGGTGTACGCGCGGGCCACGAGCCCGGCGAGGCCGAGCTGGTGACCCTGTTCTCCGCGCGCGGCCCCGAGGTCACCGCGGTGGCCGAGGCGGCCGACGCGCTGCGCCGCGAGACCGTCGGCGACGTCGTCACCTACGTGCGCACGCGCAACGTCAACTACACCAACGTGTGCACCTACAAGTGCACGTTCTGCGCCTTCGCCAAGGGGCCGCTGAGCCTCAACCTGCGCGGGCGGCCGTACCTCCTCACCGAGCAGGAGATCGCCCAGCGCGCGGTCGAGGCGTGGGAGGCGGGCGCCACCGAGGTGTGCCTGCAGGGCGGCATCCACCCGACCTTCGACGGCGACTTCTACGAGCGCGTCTGCCACGCGGTCAAGGAGGCTGTGCCCGAAATCCACGTCCACGGCTTCACCGCGTTGGAGGTCACCGAGGGCGCGCGGCGCCTGGGCGAGCCGCTGGAGGACTACCTGCGCCGGATGATGGCCGCCGGCCTGCGCTCGCTGCCCGGTACCGCTGCCGAGATCCTCGACGACCGGGTGCGGGCGATCCTGTGCCCCGACAAGGTGACCACCGACGAGTGGCTGGAGGCCCACCGCACCGCCCATCGCGTGGGCCTGCGCTCCAACGTCACGATCATGTTCGGCGCCGTCGAGCAGCCCGTCTCCTGGGCGCGTCACCTCCTTCGCGCCCGCGCGCTCCAGCAGGAGACCGGCGGCTTCACCGAGTTCGTGCCCCTGCCCTTCGTGCACATGGCCGCGCCCCTCTACCTGCGCGGCCGGGCCCGGCGCGGGCCCACCTTCCGCGAAACCGTGCTCATGCACGCCGTCGGGCGCATCGCGCTGAACGGGTCGATCGACAACGTCCAGTGCTCCTGGGTGAAGGTCGGCCTCGACGGCGCCGCCCAGCTCCTGCGCGCCGGCGTCAACGACCTCGGCGGCACCCTGATGGACGAGAACATCTCCCGCGCGGCGGGGGCGAGCCACGGCCAGGGGGTCGTGGAGGCGCAGCTGCGCGAGGTCGCCGGCCGCGTCGGCCGCCCCCTCGAGCAGCGCACCACCCTCTACGGGCGCCCCGAGCGGCTCAGCGCCGTGGCGTAGTCGCGCTCCGTCCAGCGCGCCCTACCGTGGAGGCGTGGGACGTCGCGCGTGGATCCTCCTGGCCTTCCTGGCCTCGTTGTGGGGTGCGTCGTACCTGTTCATCAAGGTGTCCCTGAACGACCTCGGGCCGGTCGGCGTGGTCTTCGGGCGCACGCTGCTGGCCGCGCTGGTGCTCCTTCCCATCGCGCTGCACCGCGACGCGCTGCGCGGCCTGCGTGGGCGCCTGGGGCCGCTGAGCGTCCTGGCCGCCGTGCAGGTCGCCGTGCCCTTCCTGCTCATCTCCTGGGGGGAGGTGCACATCGCCAGCTCGCTCACGGGCATCCTGGTCTCCTCGGCGCCGATCTTCCTCGTGCTGCTGGCCGCCTGGCTGGACCCCGAGGAGCGGGCGCGCGGCTGGGGGCTGGTCGGCGTGGCCGGGGGCATCGTGGGCATCGGGCTGCTGTTCGGCGTCGACCTGTCGGGCGACACGCTGGCGCTGCTGGGAGGCTTGGCCGTGCTGGGGGCCGGGCTCTGCTACGCGGGCGGCGGCCTCTACCTCAAGCGGCGCCTGGGCGGGATCCAGCCCGTGGGCGTGGCCACCGCGTCCATGGTCATCTCGACGCTGATGACGCTGCCGTTGTTGGCCTTCTTCCCGCCCGCGACGCCCGGCGGCGGCACGGTCGCGGCGATGCTCGCGCTGGGCGTGGGCGGCACCGGCATCGCCTTCCTCGTCTACTACACCCTCATCGCCGACGTGGGCCCCGCGCGGGCGGCGCTGGTCACCTACCTCGCGCCCGTGTTCGCGGTCCTCTACGGCGTGTTGCTGCTGGACGAGCCGTTCGGGCCGGGCACGCTGGCCGGGCTGGGTCTCATCCTGGCCGGCTCGTGGATGGCGGCGGAGGGCCGCCCACCCGGGCGCAGGCGTCCGGTGCTGGCGCCTGCCGGCGGCGGCCCCGGTACGCTCGCGCCATCGTCCGGCTCGCGGCGCTCCTGACCCTGCTGGTGGCCCTCGCGGTCGCCGCGCCCGCGGCCGCGCAGGAGCCCGTGCGCACCGACGGCGAGCCGCAGGTGTCCACCTACACCTCGGGCCTCCAGCAACCGTGGGAGCTGGCCTTCCTGCCCGACCGCCGCGCGCTGCTTACCGAGCGCCCCGGGCGGGTGCGGCTGCTGGCCACCGACGGGAGCATCGCCGGCAACGCGCTGACCATCGAGGTCGGCGGCGGGGAGGGCGGCTCGCTGGGCCTCGTCCTGGACCCCGCCTTCGCCCAGAACGCCTTCGTCTACCTCTACCGCACGCTGCCCGACCAGAGCGCCAACCAGGTCCTGCGCTACCGCTTCGACGGCGACCGGCTGGTCGACCAGGCCGTCGTGGTGGGCGGCATCCCAGCGGCGAACATCCACAACGGCGGTCGCCTGGCCATCGGGCCCGACGGCTTCCTCTACATCACCACAGGGGACGCCGCGGTGGCCGACTCCGCGCAGGTGGCCTTCGACGCAGGAACCCCGGCCACCTACGCGGGCAAGATCCTGCGCCTGCCGCCCAGCGGCTACCGGGGCGGTGGCGACGGCCTGGAGGAGGTCAGCCGCGGCCACCGCAACCCCCAGGGCCTGGACTTCCAGCCGGGCACCGGTCAGCTCTACGCCGACGAGCACGGGCCCACAGGCAACGACGAGGTCAACCGAATCGTGCGGGGCGGCAACTACGGCTGGCCCGACGCAGTCGGGCCGAACCACCCCGAGCCCTTCATCAGCCCGCTCGCCACGTACTCGACGATCGCGCCGTCGGGCGCCATCTTCGTACGCCAGCCCGGCTCGCAGTGGACGGGCGACTACCTCATCGGCGCCCTGCGTGGCCAGCGCATCCAGCGCCTGCGCCTGGACGGCGACCGCGTCACGATCAACGAGGCGCTGTTCCAGGACCGGTTCGGGCGCGTGCGCGATGTCGTCGAGGGCCCGGACGGCGCGCTCTACGCGCTCACCGGCAACGGCACCGACGACCGCGTGCTCCGCATCGTGCCGCCTGCGGGCACGGGGCAGCCACCCCCGCCCGTCGAGGAGGAGACCCCGCCGCCCGGCCCGCCGCTCACCCAGCCCCAACGCCTCACCGAGGTCGACGCCTTCGGCGGTTGGGCGGCCTGGAGTGCCTTCGAGGAGGGCGCCGGCTATCGCCTCGCCCTGCGCAACCCCGACGGCGCGGTCGGCGCCGCCCCCGTGCCGCCCCGCGCGGTGCCCTTCGACGTCGACCTCGGGCCCTCCGAGGAGGGCGGCGTGGTCGCCGCCTACTCGCGCTGCGCGCAGGAGCCCGACGAGTACGGGGCGGGCGGCGTGCTGCTGCGCGCCACGGGCCGCGGCTGTGACATCTTCCGCCTCGACCTGGCCACGGGACAGGAGACCGAGCTCGAGGGCGCGAGCACGAGCGACTCGTCGGAGTTCCTGCCCTCGATCTGGCGGGACGACGTGGCCTTCGCCCGCGTCTTCGAGTCGCGTGCGGGCCGCCGCGGCGATCTGCCCTACCTCTACGTGCGCCCGCTCGACGGCGGGCGGTCGGACCGCCAGCCCGGCGGCAGCCGCGGCGACGACGGTGTGCCCGGCCCGACGGGCATCGACCTCTACGGGCGGCGGATGTCCTTCACATGGGAGTGGCGTGACGGCGACCGCCTGCGCTCCGAGCTGCGCCTGGACACCGTTGGCGGCGACAACGCCCTCATCGAGCGGCTGGGCTCGCAGGACGCGCCGGCCAACCTCCTCACGCCCGGCGCCGACCGCGGACGCATCTACGTGGGCACGCGGCGCCTGCGCGGCGAGGCCGGCACCAGCGGCGCGCTGCGCCTGCGCATCAGCACCGATCAGCTCACATCGTTCACCTTCCCCACCGGCCCGGCGCTCGCGGGCCTGGGCGTCGACAACGGTGACGCCCTGCTGGCCACGGCCGGTGATCCACGCCAGGCGCCTCAGTGCGGCCCCGGCGGCTGCGCCATCAGCCCGCTGGACGACGCCCTCGACTAGGAGAACCGCACCTTGCCGTTGGAGCGGGCGCGGGCCTGCGCGCGGTCGGCGAAGTCCAGGCGCTTGAGCGCGGCGCGGAACAGGCGGGTGACCAGGCGCAGCCGCGCGTTCTCCGAACGCAGGTCGAGCAGGCCCTGCTTGGCCTCCAGCCCGAAGTCGACCGTCGCTGCCATCGCGTAGGCGTCCATCTCCGCCAGCTCGGCCTTGTCCGGCTCGTCGTCGGTGGCCTGGCGCACCAGCTCGGCGTAGACCTCGCGGGCTTCGCTCGCGATGTCGGCGTCGGGCTCCTCCTCCTTGTCGGACGGGAACTCGACGGCGGCGGCCGGGTAGGGGAGGTCGTCGCGCTCCTCGAGGACGCGGAAGGGGCGCGTCCCGCGGGTGAGGATGTTCAGGCGCCCGTCGTCCATGCGTTCGAGCACCTCGGTGATCTCGCAGGCGCAGCCCACCGGCTTGAGGCCCTCGTCGGTCGACCACACGATGCCGAACTCGCGCTCGTGCTCGAGGCACACCGCGGCCAGGGCCTTGAACCGTTCCTCGAAGAGGTGCAGCGGGACCAGCTCGTGGGGGAGGGCCACCATCCCCAGCGGGAACAGGGGGAAGTCCTCGACGCGCGCCACGCCGTAAACAGTAGTCCTATGAACACCGCCCTTCTCTGGTTTCGCCGCGACCTGCGCGTGCACGACCACCCGGCCCTTTACGCGTCGGCCACCGAGTTCGAGCGCCTGGTGCCGGTCTTCGTCCTGGACGACGCACTGCTGCACGGCCGCTTCCCCTCCGCGTCACGGACGCAGTTCCTCCTGGGCTGCCTGCGGGCTCTGGACGACGAGCTGCGCGAGCGGGGCAGCGCGCTGGTCGTCCGCCACGGGACGCCGGAGCGCGAGCTGGTGGCCCTGGCGGGCGAGGCCGGAGCGCAGGCGGTGCTGTGGACCAGCGACGTCGGGCCCTACGCGCGGGCGCGCGACGGGCGGGTGGCCGAGGCGCTGGGGGAGGCCGGCATCGAGGCGCGGCCGTCGGGGGGCAACTACGTCGTCGACGTCTCCAAGCCGCGGACCAAGGGCGGCAAGCCCTACAGCGTCTTCTCGCCGTTCTGGCGGTCGTGGCTGGACGTGGAACGTCGCGATGTGCTGCGGGCACCACGGACACTTCCGCCGCTGCCCTCGAAGGTTCGCCACGGGCGGGTGCCCGGCGGTGTCGGCGAGCTGGGCATCGATGACGGAGGGGTGGTGGCGGAGCCGCTGGTGGAGCCGGGGGAGGCGGCGGCTCGCAAGGCGGTGGCGCGGTGGTTGGACGGTGGGTTGGAGCACTACGCCGACCGCCAGGACGCCATGGCGCGGCGCGGCACGTCCTGTCTGTCCCCCTACCTGCGCTGGGGCTGCCTCTCCCCGCGGGAGCTCGAGGAGCGCGCGCGCGGTCGCGGGGGCCAGGGGGCGGACGCGTGGGTGCGCCAGCTCTGCTGGCGCGAGTTCTACGCCCACGTGCTGCTCATGTGGCCCTCCAACGCGAGCCAGGAGTTCCAGGAGCGCTACCGCGACCTGGGGTGGGACGACGACCCCGAGCTGCTGGGCGCCTGGCAGCGCGGCGAGACCGGCTATCCGATCGTCGACGCCGGGATGCGCCAGCTCGCCGCGACGGGGTGGATGCACAACCGCACGCGGCTGGCCGTGGGGTCGTTCCTGACCAAGGACCTGCACCTGGACTGGCGCGAGGGCGAGGCGTGGTTCGAGCGCCTGCTCCTGGACGGCGAGCCGGCGCAGAACAACGGCAACTGGCAGTGGATCGCCTCCGTGGGCACCGACCCCGCGCCGTTCTTCCGGCGCATGTACAACCCGACGCTGCAGGGTCAGCGCTTCGACCCCACGGGCGAGTACGTGCGCAGGTGGGTTCCCGAGCTGCGCGACGTTCCCGACGAGCACCTCTTCGAGCCGTGGAAGCTGAGCGAGGCCCAGCAGCGCGAGGCCGGCGTGCGCCTCGGCGGCGACTACCCGGAGCC